>JAYVCO010000425.1:0-13749 GCA_043749935.1 Planctomycetia bacterium | reverse complement strand
CTACTTGCCAGCACTATTTGATCGCCGCTTCGTACAGTCGACCGACAGCGTCCCAATCGATGACGTTGTAGAAACTGGCGATGTAATCGGGGCGGCGGTTCTGATAGAGCAGGTAGTAGGCGTGCTCCCACACGTCGATCCCCAGCACCGGAGTGTTTCCGTGCATCAGCGGGCTATCTTGGTTCGCGGAGCTTTCCACGACGAGCTTCTTGTTCTTATCCACGCTCAACCAAGCCCAACCGCTGCCGAAGCGGCCCGCCGCCGCGGCGCTAAAGGCGGTTTTGAACGCATCGAATCCGCCAAGTTGCGCGGTGATCGCCTCAGCCAATTTGCCACTGGGCTGCCCACCTTTTTTGGGACCGATCGTGACCCAGAACATCGAATGGTTCGCATGCCCGCCGCCGTGATTGCGCACCGCGGTGCGAATGTTTTCGGGAACCTTGTCGATGTTTCGCAGCAGTTCTTCGATGGGGCGATTATCCCATTCCGTGTTTTCGATCGCCTTGTTCACGTTGGTGACATACGTGGCATGATGCTTGTCGTGGTGAATCTCCATCGTGCGTGCGTCGATGTTCGGTTCCAGGGCATTGAACGGGTAGGGCAGTGGCGGAAGTTGGTAAGGCATGGTTGTTTTCCTTCTGGCAAGTGGAGATTTCGATAAGCCTCTGCGCCGGACACAACCGGCTGCGAAGCATTTGCGGCTCGTTTGGATTGCAATCGAACCGAAGCATACCCGATAAATCTCGCACTGACAATTGCCGGCGCATCTGATCGAAGTCACGCGGCCCGATTCGACTTGAGTAGCGAGACGAGCGGTCCGGCTAATGCTCGTGGATCCACGGTGGTTCGAACGGAAAATGCCCGAACCTGACAGAATTCAGATTGCCTGAACCTGCCTCTACTTTCGCCACTTGAACCAGGACGCAAGCACGTTGGCCGCGCGGCGCGTGGTGCCGCGATCGGACGATCCGGATTCTTCCGTGGCCATCAAGTACGATTTGATAGCAGCCAGAATGGAACTGGCTTGTAGCGCGGCGTCGGCAATGCGGCGATCTCGTGAGTTCTTTAGCCGGATTCCGACCTGCACGTGCGTCCGCGACAATTGGCCAGTCGGTCGACCATCGACACTCGTCGAGGGAACTCGCTGCTCCGAGAGCGCCAGCTCGACCAAAAAGGGGATCGGTCGATCGGAGCGCCGGCGAGTTTGCTTCTTGCGTTCCGCTTCAATTTGCAAATCAATGCGGTCGGCATTGATCGAGAGCACCTCGGCATGGTGATCGAGCATGAATCCCTTGATTTTCTCGATCGCAATATTCAACGGCACGGCGGAGACCAGCAAGCGTTCGACGAATAATTCGCCGGAGCCGTTTCGCAATGACTGTTCCACGAGGAAATCGGCTCCGTCTCCTCCCAGCCCATTGCCCAACTGCACGACCATGTTGCGGCCGGCCCGTTTGGCCTCGAGAAGTGCGCGGTCGGCCCGGCGCAACATCGAGTCTGGCGTGTCGCCAGCCTGAATTCCCGTCACTCCAAAGCTGACGGTCACCCGGTTTCCGGCAAGCTGGCCATGCGGCATTTCGCTGGCGTTTTTGCGCAACTGCTCGGCACGGTGGGCCGCCGAGGCATTATCGCAATCCGTGCAGAGCATGACAAATTCTTCGCCGCCATAACGAGCCACCAAATCGCCCGGCCGACATTCGCTCTTGAGCAACTGCCCGAAGAACTTCAGCACTTCGTCGCCGGCTTGATGCCCATAGTTATCGTTGATCGACTTGAAGTGGTCGATGTCGCACATGATCAGGCTGCAAGGCAAACGGTGTTCGACATGGGCATTGACGAACAGTTGATGGGTGCGATCGAATTCGGCGCGATTGGCGACCTGCGTCAGCGGATCCTTGGTGGCTTTCTCGTGTAGACTCTGGCAGCGTTCCTCGAGCGTGGCCTCGCCGGATGCATCGTGCAGCAGCAATGCTGTTCCAAAAGTCGTGCCATCCTGATTGACGACCGGAATCGTGTGGAGATCCACGGCGATCGGCCAATTGTTGCGATTAGCCACGAGCAATCGCCGCAGTGATTGGACACCGCTTTCGACAGCGTATGCGACAGGGCAGTCGAACGGTTCGGCCGCGGCGGCTTTCTCGTCTCGCATGCCGATGAGACTCGGCGACCAGTTGCGGTGGATCACGCTCGACGCGGCGATTCCGGTGAGCCGTTCGGCTCCGCGGTTCCAGAGAATGATTTGCATCGCGCGGTCGACGAAGATCACCGCGTCGTACATGTTATCCAGCAATTTCTGCTGAAAGAGCATTTCGCGGCTCGGCACGGAGACGGCCGGCTGAACCGCTGGCGATCGATTGTGCTGCCAATTTCGATTCGAGTGCGATGGATCGATCGCTTGTAGCCAGTGGCTCGCGACTTTGCGGTGCAACTGAGCCGTGATCTGAAGTTCGCTGAAGGATCTAACCAGTTCGGGGTCGAATTGCGAGCCGGAATGACTAAACAGCTCGTGCAACGCACGCTCGCGCGACATCGCCCGGCGGTAGACCTGGTCGGTTGTCATCGAATCGAAGGCATCGACGATGGCCAGCATTCTCGCTCCCGATGGCACTTCATTGCCAACCAGCGGATAATTGTCGCGCGATCCATCGAACCAGCCGGCCGAATGGCGGATGATCTCGATGATTGGCTCGGACGGACAGCAGGTGTCCAGGATGTCGAGCCCCGCCAGTCGATATTGATCCATGAGCATCGCTTCTTCGCGCGCCAGCGCGCCGGGCTTGAGTAGCAAACGATCGGGAGCGCCGATCTTTCCCACATCATGCAACAGCGAAGCGATCTCGAGTTCCTCGCGTTCCTTGGTTGGTAGGCCCAGTGCAAATGCCCAAGACGAACATCCTAACGCCACCCGCAGCGAATGAGCGGCCGCCGGAGCGTGCTTGTGTCGCAGCGCCGTAAACAATCCGCTGGCAACGCCGAGACGGACTTCGACCAATCGGTTTTCGTAAGCCGCGTTGGACTTCTGCGCCGAGGAATCGACAACCGGCAAGAGAGTGCTCAACTGGAGTACCGACGACTCGATCGTCGAGAGTTGGCCACCAGGCAGGGGCGCGTCGTGTGTCGATTGCACACTGACTGGGGACGATGGCGCCATGATCTGCTGACCTTTATGCGAATTACTAGCGCTCGCGCGGGCGGCTACTCACCGCCGAGCCCGCAAAGTAATCGTTTACCACTTTGTGAAAACTTAGGTCATTGCTCACGGGTCGTCAAAAGACGAAGAACGCTCAAGAGATGCGTGTTCGGAATGGTCGTCGCCAAGACGCTTGAACAGGCCTGGCCACGCTGCTGCCCCGTTGATGGTAGCCGGTCGAACAGGAGCCGCGATTTCGGCTTTAGTTTCGGGGTGCCAATCCGGCACAATAGGGAAATCTTCACCAACTTTCCACGGACAATCGTTGCCATGGGAATTCCGCGTGTGGCCGGTGCAGTCGCGCACATGCAAATGCCGAATCCGAAACAGTCAGGATATTCCCGCAAAACCTCAAAAGCCCACCGCTTGTCTCGCAGTCCTTGCCCGTCACGTCCTCGAGACGCAGCGGTTCGCCATCAATTGCCATTCACTGCATGACTCAACGCCACGATCGCCGCCGCCGACTGTTGACCGACGACTCGCTTGCCGACGGGGAGAGTCCGCAGGACGAAGCCGCTGACGTTAGCCGCGGCAGCGCCACGGGCTCGACGGACCCGCAGCGACGCACGTATGCGAGCGCCGTTCGTTTCGACCGCCAGCGCCGGATTCACGACGTGTTTCCGTCGCGGTATGGGACGATCGTTGCGACGGCTCTTGGGGCGCTGGCCCTGGTGGCTGGAATCGAGATGGCGCATGTTTGGGCATCTTCTGCACCGGGTCTTTTGACGGCCGAAGATGTCAGTGCCTTTGACCTTGGCGCGAAACACAACCTGAGCCAATGGTTTTCGTCGACGCTATTGGGGCTCTGCAGCCTGGCGGCGATCTTTATTTATTCGGTGCGTCGCCATCGCGTCGACGATTATCACGGTCGGTATCGCGTTTGGATTTGGGCGGCGATCGTGTGCTTGCTGTCCAGCTTGGGTGAGACCACCGATTCCGGGCAATTTGCCCGCGGAATTTGCCGATGGCTCGAACGCGTCAGTTCTTTGACGGAGCCCGTCGTTTGGCCGAGCGCAGTGGGTGTTGTCCTGGGAATCTTGGCCATCCGTCTGGCGATGGAAATTCGCCGATCGCGACTCTCTCTGGCCTGCGGAATATTCGGCGTTTCGAGCTTTTTGCTAGCCATGGCCGTAAGTCGACAGTGGCTCGCTCTTCCGCCCACGGCCAACGAACTTTTGGTTTCGCGCGGAATGTGGCTAGTTGGCTATGTCTTCGTGTTGGCCACGTTCTTGGCCTACGCGAGATACGTCGTGCTCGAAATCGAAGGCCTGCTCGTCGTTCGAAACGTCAAGCCGAAGCGAGTTCGTGCGAAGGCGTCAGCCAAGGCTGCCGGCTCCAAGATTGCCGTCGACCAGCCTCAGAAACCGGCTTCTCCGCACGTGCGAACCGATCTGACACCTGTTGAAACAACCGGCAATACGCGGGCTCGATTGCAGATTGAATCCACGCTGAACAGGCCGTCGACGCCGCAGTCGGTATCGGCCAAAGGTTCTGAATTGACCTCTTCGAGTCTTTCGCGGGCCGAACGGCGGCGTCTGCGCCGCGAAGCTGCCTAACGGCGGGATCACCGATTTGACGTGACACGCTCCGAGCGGGTCTTGATCAACAGTCGTGCCAGTAGACCACGGGACAAGTCGGGCATGAGAATGTGCTCGTCGCGGCCGACAGACCTCAAAACCGACTCGGCTGCCAGATACCCGCTGCGCACTGCTCCCTCCATCGTGGCCGGCCACCCCGTGGACGTCCAATCGCCCGCCAGGACGACGCCAGGCAAAGAGGTCTCTTGCGCAGGTCGCAACAGATCCAACCCGGGCCGCACCGAAAACACGGCTCCATGCTCAGTCACCACTCGGGCGCGCAACAGCCTCGCCGCGCGTGCCTCAGGCCAAATGGCCGACAACTCGCGGTGCACTTCGCACGCAATCTCGTCGCGGTTCCGCCCTGCCAAACCCCGCGAAGCACTAATCACGACCTGGTAATAGTGTTCGGCGGGAGCTTCTGTCGGGCGTGCAAAGATCCATTGACTCAACCGGCCCACGAGCACGGCGTGCGGCAATGACATGATCTTTCGGTCGAACCACAGATGGATGCCAGTAATCGGCGCCGCATCCAGGCTACGCATCTCGTCGAGCCAGGGCCATTGGTCGGCAATTTCCGCGGATACGATGTCTGTAATCTTCGACCACGGCACCGCGATCACGACGAAGTCAGACCGAAGCTCCTGACCATCGGGCTGCACAACGACAGGCATGCCGTCCCACGTTACCTGCCGAATCGGCGCGTTCAAGCGGAGCTTGACTCCCCGAGCCAACAACCAACCTTCCAGTCGCTCGCCATACAGCGTGCCCAAAGGCGTTTCGGGAATCTCGACCACGTAAGCATCGCGTGCCGCCAGAAATCCGTCCACGAGCACCTTGCGCGCGGCACTCATCGATGCACGGTCCAACTCCTCGCCCAGAGCGCTAACCAGAACAACGCTCCAGAATCGCTCGATCGCGTTTGGCGATTGGCCGTGTTCGCGCAGCCACTGGCCGGCCGTCGATCCTTTCGCATCATCCGCCAACGGGTCGCGCATCAACTTCCACATCGCGCGGGCAATCCGAAATCTTTCGCCAATCGAAAGATACCCCAGGCTCAAAAAAGCAGGCACGAGGTGCAGCGGAGCTGGCAGCCAACTGGTTGCTGCCATTCGATACTGTTTCTGGTCCGGTGCGATGAAGTGCAGCACACGGTCGTGGCGGAAAAACTCAGCAATCCCAGTGCGCCGGCAAAAATCTGCCAGGTTTGTGCAGCAACCCATACTGACGTGCAGGCAATGATCGACCAACTCACCGCTCGTGGGGTCGCGAAACGACGCGGCGCGTCCGCCCAAAGAACGACGGGACTCGAACAGTTCCACCTGGCAGCCTGCGCTGGCTAAGCCGACGGCCGCGGCCAGCCCGGCCAGACCTCCGCCAACGATGGTCACCGTCGGCGAGACCTTCGCGGTGACCGAATTCATGGCAGGCTTGCTCCCACCGGCTGCGACGCACGCGAGCGGAACAGTAGCCAACGCGTGGCGATGCGCATCTTTCGCCACCGGCTCAATCGGATGCGTGACGAAAGCACGTCGCCGTCCAAACGTTTGATTTCGGCCAGCAATGCCCGGTACACCGCCAGCATGCTGCCGAATACCCTCCGGCCATCGGCCGGGAGCCAACGCTCGAGCTTGACGGCTTCGGCATAGAATTTTTCAGTGCGTTCGATTTCGAACCGCATCAGCCGGCGAAACCGCTCGTCGCGGACGCCCGCGCGCAAGTCGTCTTCCGTGTAGCCAAATCGGTCCAGATCCTCACGTGGCAGATAAATCCGATTCTGCGCGGCGTCCTCCTTCAAATCGCGAAGGATATTCGTCATTTGAAACGCGAGGCCGCATTGCCGTGCGGCCGGTTCTGCCTGTGCGCTACTGCAGCCCCAAATTCGCAGACAGGCCAGGCCGACCGCCGAGGCAACCCGATGGCAGTAAGCTTCGAGTTGCTCGAAGGTCTCATAACGGCACGTCTCCAAATCCATCTCGACCCCATCGATCACTGCTTCGAGATAACCGAGCGGAATCTCGAACCGGGCGACCGTATCGGCTAGCGCCGGCAACAACGGATCATCGAATTCACCCTGCGCGGCGCGGGCCAGTGATTGCCGCCAGGCGGCCAGTTTCGCACGACGCGCAAGCACGGGTTCCGCGTTGTCGCCCAGGTCGTCGGTGCGCCGCAAGAACGCATACAGCGCGCACATCGCCAACCGCTTGCGTTTTGGCAACAGCAGAAAGGAGTAATAGAAGCTCGAGGCGCTTCGGCGAGCGATCTGCTGACAATGGGCATAGCTGGCCGCCAACGTTAGGCTCATTCGATCGAGCCTCGCTCACGCCGCGTCCGCCGCCAGCATCGCCACAACAAACCAAGCTGTTGTCGCTTTGAAATCGTTGGCCGTCGGCGCCACACTTCATAGGCCGCGTCGCGAATGGCTGCGAGAATGCTCAAGCCGCCGGCCGCGAACAGCGCCACTTCCAGTCGCAGCTCCGACGGCACTAAATCCACCAGAGATTCTCCGCCGCGCAAGTAGATTTCTGCCCGATCGACTTCCAGGCGCATCGCTTGTCGAAACGCCTCGTTATACTCGCCCCGCGCGAACATGCCCTCGGTGTAGCCAACCTGGTCCCAGGTTTCTTGCGGCAAGTAGACGCGGCCCTTCGCCCAATCGCGCGCGACGTCCTGACAAAAATTGGCCCATTGCAGCCCCGTGCAAATCGAATCGGCCAACAAGCCGCGCCGTTCGTCGTGGCAGCGTCCGAGGTAGAGCACCAGCCGTCCCACCGGGTTGGCCGAATTCTGGCAGTATGCCAACAGTTCGTCAGGCGTGGCGTAACGTGTCACTCGCTGATCTTGACGGAAGGCGATCAAGAGATTGGCAAACGGTTGAGACGGAATCGAGAAGTGTTCAATCGTGGGCAGCAGCGCGACAAACACGGGGTGCTCGGGACGACCGGCATAGCACTGCTCAAGTTGCTCCTGCCACCAGTCGAGCAAGCGCAAGCTTTCCGCCGTGCCGGCCGTTTCGTCGGCCAGATCGTCGGCCCAGCGGCAGTAGGCATAAATCGAATAGAAGTGGGGCAGCAAATGTCGCGGCAACAGCCAACTGGCCACCGTAAAATTTTCGTAATGGCTTCGCGTCAATTGACGGCAATACGCCTGGGCCTCGGCCAGCGAGGGGCGTCGCGACCGGCGCGCTTGCGGTCCGTATTTTGCAATTTCGGCTGCTGCGGAAAGCTCGGCCATGGCACCGCCGCTGAGGGAAGAGAAAGGCAAAATGGCAACTCGGAAAGCCGCGAGCTGCGTGTCAACGTCTTCAGCGTAATGTCTTCAACTATCCAATTACGAATGCGTGCATTATGATGAATCGTAGGAGTGTTGCAATCCGCTAGCAATCACTCCTCAACGCTGCTTCTCGCCACGCCGAAAGGGAAACTAGCACAAAGATCGCACATGAGAATCATTCTTGCCAGCCCGCGTGGTTTTTGTGCGGGCGTCAATATGGCGATCGAAACGCTGGAACTGGCGATCAAGCTGTTCGGCGTGCCCATCTACGTGTATCACGAGATCGTCCACAACAAGCACGTCGTCGAACGGTTTCGCGCGGAAGGCGCCATCTTTGTCGAAGACCTCTGCGAAGTGCCCGAAGGCGCGCAGTTGTTGTATTCAGCGCACGGCGTCTCGCCCGAGATCCGCCGCGTATCGCAACAGCGGCATCTGAAGACCATCGACGCCACTTGCCCGCTGGTGATCAAGGTTCACCTCGAAGCGATCCGCTATGCCCAGCAAGGCTACACGATCATTCTGATTGGCCACGAAGGCCATGACGAAGTGATCGGCACGATGGGCGAAGCGCCCGAGGCGATATTGCTGGTCGAATCGCCGGAAGACGTCGACCGTCTGGAGCTCACCACGTCGAAGTTGGCTTACCTGACGCAAACGACACTTTCGGTCGACGATGCCAATCGGATCATCACTCGACTCAAGCAGCGCTTTCCTCATATTGTCGGGCCGCCCAAGGAAGACATCTGTTACGCTACGCAGAACCGGCAAGAGGCCGTCCGGTTGCTGGCCCGCGAAGCCCAGGTGGTGTTGGTCTTGGGTAGCCAGAACAGCTCGAACAGTCAACGGCTGGCCGAATTGGCCGCCGAGACCGGCGTCTCGGCGTATCTCATCGACGGCCCCACGGACATTGACGTGAATTGGTTCCGCCCCGAAGACACCGTTTTGATCACCGCCGGCGCTAGTGCTCCCGAGACCGTCGTCGAGCAGTGCGTGCAGTTGCTCAAAGATCGGTTTCAGGCCACGGTCGAGTCGCGCTCGATCCGCGAGGAAGAAGTTTATTTTCCCCTGCCCAAGGAATTTCGCCACATGGCGAGCACTCGGCAGTAACGGTTTTTTCCGGACGGCGGCCACCGGGGTAGGGGCCTGCACGGTTTCAGCCGGGCGTTGCCGGCAACACACCCCATCAGTCGGCCGGTTTGCTCGCCAGTCCAATTGCGATGAACATCAGTGATCTCGAGTTCTTTCTGATCGAGCTGCCCGCCGGCGGTGGCCCGGTGCGTTCGCTGTTGGTTCGCCTGGCGACCGACTCGGGGCTCGAGGGCTGGGGCGAAACTCGCAAGCTTTGGCGTGCCGGAGAGTTGGCCGCGCGCCGCAAAAGCCTATTGTCCTTGTTGGCGGGCCGCGAGGTGTTCGACGTCGAGTCGATCCTGGCGCTCGACGCGCTCGGCGATCGGGCATTGGCCTGCGGCATCGAGATGGCTCTGTGGGACCTGATCGCACGATCCGCCGGGCAGCCGCTGTGTCATTTGCTGGGTGGCGGCTATCGTCGCAGCGTTCCCTTGTCGATCCGCTTGCCCGAGGGTCCGCCCGAAGCGGTTGCCCAGGCGGCCCGCGCGCTTTCGGCACAGGCTATTCAATCGCAGATCGTCAATTCGAGTGGCTCGCCCGAACGCGACTTGAAACTGATCGCGGCGGTGCGCGAGGCGTGTCCGGATCGGGTTCAGCTTCGGCTGGATGCGCGTGGACAGTATGGCTTGCAGGAGGCAATCCGGCTTTGCGGCGATCTGCCGCCGGGCAGCGTGCAGTTCGTGCTCGATCCGCTCTCCGACGATGGCGACTCAGAGCGACTCTCGATGCTCAATGCCCAGGTGCGCGTGCCGTTGGGCGTGCTGGCCAGAATCGAGCGTCCGGCCGATATTGTTCGGCTGGCGAGCGCCGAGGCCACGTCGTTCGTGTTGGTCGACCCGGTGCAGGTCGGCGGGCTACTGCGAGCCCGGCAGTGCGCCGCGGTCGCCGAAGCGGCCGGCCTGGCGCCGTGCATGCACATCGAGAATACTTCGGGGTTGGCTGTAGCCGCCACGTTGCAGCTAGCCGCGGCGACCCCCAGTTTCATTAGCGGGCACGAATGCTCGTACCCAAAACTGCACGACGACATTCTGGTCGAACCGCTCCGCGTGGTCGATGGCATGCTCGCCGTGCCCACCGCGGCGGGCTTAGGCGTCGAAGTGGACCGCGACAAAGTCGAACGATACTTGGTCAGCGGGTAGCAGACCTAACCAGATTCTGTCTGGGGGCGTCGCGAACCGCGATCTTCAACTGAGCCGCGAATTATTTGCGTACCAGGCGGCGATAACCCACCGCGGCCACAGCGCCAATCGCCAGCAAGACGAGTCCGCTCGGCTCGGGAACGGGAATAGGTGTTTCTCGAATGACGAACGTCCCCGGCGCAGAAACAAGGATGTCGAAGTTTGGTTGAAAAGCGACATTGTCGGGCAACGTGCCACCGGCAAACGTGGCGAACGTCGCCGTGCCCGTAGCGTCCGTAAACGTTCCGGAGAAGTCGTGACCCGAGAAGATAGGTGATCCGGGGCTATAGATGAATGACGATGGAGGTCCCGAGATCAGTTCCCAGGTGAATCCGCTCCAGGCAGTACCCGTCAAATTACTAACTCTGCCAAATGCTGGCGCTTCGCTGATATCATACGTGGCAGCCGAATCCACCGTGAGGGACAAGTCGAGGTAATTAATGCTGGTGTACAGTAAGAGCGGTTCGGCCAACGTTGAACCGGTGAAGGCATTCGCGTTCCCGCTCCCGCCCGGCCCGCTGACAACGCCGCCGTCGACGAACGCCGCATTCAGCGTCGCAGGGAACCAAGCATATAACAGGCCCAAGCTCAACACCGCCGCGAAGCATGGAAGTCGTTTCATTATACGCCCTTCACAAGTTGAACTTGAGACCGGCAAGCCGGCAGGATAGACAAAGCAGTTAACTGAATACTTTTTGACTAGTATACCCCTCGGTGTAAATTCTTCGAGGGCGATTTGGGGAAGATTCAGGATGGCGGGCCGATTTGTCGAAGTTCTACAAGAATTGTGGACTTTTTGGATCCCGCCTGCTCCTCATCCGGCGACCCATTACCCGTGCAGATAGCTCTTGAGGTAATGGTTTTCCATCGTCAGCCGGTCGTGCTGCATCTTGACGACGTCGCCGATCGAAACCAGCCCTAGCAGTTGGCTGCCTTCGGTCACTGGCAAATGGCGAATACGCAATTCGGTCATCAGCCCCATCGTGTCTTCGACCGTGTCGTCGGGCGAGCCGGTCACGAGCTTCGAGCTCATCACTTCGCTGACTCGCACTGTCGCCAGTGGCTTTCGATGGGTCGCCAGCGCTTTGAGAATGTCGCGCTCGGTGATGATGCCGATCATCCGGCCCGCGGGCGCCGATTCGGGATGGCCGGGGTCGTCGTAGACCACCAGCGAGCCGCAGTTGTTGCGAACGAGTTTGAGCACCACGTCTTCGAGCGTGGCGCACGAGCCAATCGTGTGAACGACATGGCCTTTGGAGTGAAGAATTTCACGGAGGGTCATAGCCACCGCCTCCTGGAGCTAAAGAATATGAGTCTGCACGGAAGTGAATGGTGTGCAGCCCCCTTCTGACGATAGCCAGGATAATCTCACGAAGAGTCGTTTGTCAAAAAATTAACTCTACCGAGGGGGCATTTCCGCGATCCGCAGTTTGCGAAACGACAGGTCGGTCGTCTTGTCGTGCCCTTGAATGCTGATCGTGCCAGCTTTCAGCCGCAGGCCGCTGCGCGGGTTTTCGTCCGGGGCCCGAGTATCGGTCCAATCGCTCACCTGGTAGCCGTTGATCCAGGTGGCCATGTGCGGACCCGAGACGACCAGGGTTTTGTGGAACCACTCGAAGTCGTTGGACACGACTTTCCGGACGTTCTGCCGGCGATAGAACCCACCCGTGCCGCAATCGACCGGCTGCGTGCGGTCGTTGTTCTTGTAGCCGTTTTGAATCTGGCTTTCGTAACCTTGCGAATACTCGCCGGGAATGCTGCGAAAGAAGATGCCCGAGTTGAGATTCTTGCCGTTCGAGATGATTTCGAGCTGCATCACGAAATCGCCAAACGGGTGCTGAAACTCCAACTGCCCCCTGCCGTCCTTCACGTTCAGCGCACCCTCGGGCGTCACCGAAAACTTGCTGATGTTCTCGGCGTGGGGCTTCCAGCCAGTCAGGTCGCGACCGTTGAAAATGCTCTCCAAGCCCAGGGGCTTGAGCTTGATATTGCGGAACTCGACCGCCCCAGAGTTGAACTGCAACCCAATCAGGCCGCGAAGCAGGGGCTTGGGATCGAGGTAGTCGAGCACGAGCTTGCCATCGAGCATGACCGTGAAGTGGCCTCCCTCGGCCTTGATGGTGTAACTGCTCCACTGGCTGCTGTCGTGGCTGCCCTCGGCTTTCTTCCGCTCGACGAAGCTGCCGGTCGGAAACGGGCTGACCGTCAGGTCGGCAATGTTCAGCTCGTAGCAATCCACGGCCGGGTTCTTGGGCTCCGCCGGCGTGCGCAGAAAAATGCCGCTGTTGGTGCCGCGAGGATTGCGGAAGTCGACCTTGAGCACATAATCGGCAAACTCGCTGGTCGTGTGCAGCAGTCCCTTGTCGCCCGAGCTGACCGAGATCACGCCCCCCTCGACCTTCCAGTTCGCCTTGCTGCCCGCCTTCCAGCCATAATCGGTCTCGCCATCGAACAGCAAGATCCAACCATCGTTCAGCTCTTCCGGCGTGAGCGTATTGGGCTCGGCGGCGGAGGCCGTAATGCACCAGATCAGCAACGCGGTAACGACCAACGACATAGCAGCAGGTTTCATGGCGGCCTCGGCAAGGTGGATGGCGTGAGTAGGACGAGCAGGCAAGCGATTCTAACCGCCGGCCCAAGGGGCAATCAATCGTTGGCGCCGGTATGACGCACAGCAGGGCTATGTGAGTAGCTACAAATGGCTTCCGCAATTAAAAACGCTGAAAGCGTTTAACATGTCAGCCCAGGGCAACGCCCTGGGTGCTCGGTCCACGTAAGAATTAAAGCCCTGTAGGGGCGAAACCATACGTGATTTCTGTGTCGCCCTTCCAGGGCTCGACGGGCTTCTTGGCATGTCGCCGTTCCCCAGGGCGTTGCCCTGGGCTGGCTTGTTTGACGCCTATGGCGTCCAGGAAAAGGGGAGCCCTCGCTCGCGCTTCGGGTTAGTGTGGGGATAGAAGGCCAACTCGGCTTCAGCTACCGCCGATTTCCAGCCTGACTTCGCCGATCAGGCCGCCGGCGGCTCCGGCGCGGCCGGGGCGGGCGTCGGGGTCGCGGAACACCGAGGCGGGCAGCGAGACTTCGACCATCAGCAGGTTGTGCGGCTGGAGCTTGGTCGTGATCTCGACGCGCTGGGGCCGGTCGTAGCCTTGCACCCAGCCCAGCCGCTGGTCGTTCAGCAGCACCTGGGCCTGATAGTCGACGCCGTCGAAGGCCAGCCAGACGCGCTGGTGCGGGTCGAGATTCGTCGGGCAGTTGAAACGCCGCGTGTAGCGGACGCGGCCCCGTAAATCGTGCCCCAAGGTCTCGCTCCAATCGCAGGGAACTTGCACCTTGCCCCCGGGCGGCAGCCCCTCGGTCTCCGAGCAATACGGCCCATCGACCAGCCGCACGAACCGCTCCA
>JAYVCO010000424.1:0-13184 GCA_043749935.1 Planctomycetia bacterium | reverse complement strand
CGTAAACTGAATCCGCGTAAAGTCGAGCGCCAGACATTCGGCCAGCGTGCTAACCATCAAGGTCTTTGCCAGACCCGGCACGCCCTCCAAGATGCAATGTCCGCGGGCGAAGATGCTGATCATCAACTGGTCGATGACTTCATCCTGGCCGACGACGACTCGCGCGATCTGCTCGCGCAGGTTCTGGTGGGCCTGCTTCAATCGGTCCAAACCGGCCAGGTCCGTTTCTGCGTCACTTTTCACGTGGCTGTTCCTCGCTAGCGTTGATAAACCGGTAAATACTTGTAGGGAAGCTGCAAGATAATCAAGGCGATCGCCGTGCCATAGGTCTTGCCGATGCCATCGCCATACCAAGACCCGTCATTCTTGTCTTGCATCGAAATCAACTGGTCGCGGACCGCGGGGAAATAGGGATCCCAATATTTGTCGCCCGCCAGATAGAAAGCTTGCGCGGCGTACAACTGGCAATAAAAGTCGTGCCCGGCGGCCTTACTGAAACTCTTGCTGTTTTGAAAATGGCGCCAGACATATTCCAGGCAACGATTCGCGACCGGCGCGTCGTACTGACCGGCGTTATAGAGCGTGGCCACGGCGGCGGCCGAAATGGGCAAACGTGCCCCGCCGCCACTGCGGAGCGAATAGCAAATGCCACCCTCGGAAGTGCTGCAGCGCTCGATGTATTGCACTGCTTCGGCAATCGTGCCGCGCGGCACAGCCAGGCCCGCATTGTGCGAGGCCCGCAAAGCTTGCACCTGCGTCACCGTGACCGAACCTTCGTCGCCACTGCCAGGAATATAGGTCCAACCGCCATCCGAGCTTTGCCCTTCGGCGGTCAGCTTGACGGCTTTTTCGATGACGATTTTGGTTCGATCGCGCATCGCCGGTTTGGTTTCGGTGCCGTAGGCGCAGGCCAGAAACATCAGCGCGAAGCCGTGCCCGTGCATCGGTCTGCCGCTATCCTGGTTCGAGGCGGTGATCAGGCCCGAGGGAGTCGAACAACTGAGCAAGAACTCGACGCTCTTTTCCACTTGTCGCGCATAGCGGCCGCGCGTCGGCGAATTGCCATTGGCTAACATGGCCGTGCCTGCCAAACCGGTCATGGCCACCGGATAGGCTTGCCCACCTTCGTCCTGCCAACTCCCATCGCCGCTTTGCGTGCGCGCCAAATAGTCCAATCCGGCGCGAACCGCCTTGAGCGTTGCCGGCGTGATGTGCTTGGGCATGACCTCTTCGGCCGCGCGGCTGATCCCGGCACTGAGCAGGCAGCCGAAAAGGCTTGCCACAAGGAGCCATGACGCCACGAAGGTACTGGATTTACAGTAACTCGGCGCAAGAGCACCAGTTTGGAAAGTTTTCGTGGTCATGGATTTTCCCTGCTATTGCTGCGCGGTGGCCGGGCCGGCAGCCTCGATCGCAAAGCGAACCAACAACTTCACCTGTACGCTGACGCCCGAGAGATTGGCCGAAATCATGCGCGGTTCGTCCCCATCGTATTCCGTGGGAGTTGCCTGGTTATTCTGATAGGTGACGGCCGCCGGCAGATCGCCGGCCACCTGAACCTCCTGAATCAAGACGGCCGAACCGAGTTTGACGTGGTGCAATTTGGCCAGTCGTTGGGCCCGGCTGCGAGCGTCGGTCACGGCCTTTTCGTAGGCCTTCTCGCGCAATTCAGACAGGTCCGCCACGATGAACCGCACCGGAGCGGAATTTGATGGCTGCTGGCCGTAACGCATGGCTCGCAACAATTCGGCCTGATTGGGACCAATCACCACGCCCGAATCGGCGGCGGCGTCCAGCAGCTTGCCCACGGTCTTGATGAGCTCCTCGGGGGGTAATTCTCGCACTCCCTTGAGTTTCACACGGACCGCACTCGATACGTCCACCTGGGGTTTGCCAGGCGCTTGCGGCATGCCGTTGTTGATCCGTTGCTGTTGCTCCAACGTATTGCCAACCGTGATCGAAACCCCGCGCTCGTCCAGCGACATGCCGTCGACCTTCACCTTTTCGAGCGATTCGAGCAGCCGTTTCTTGGCATCGCGATACTTCACCAAGGCATCACCGGTCAGCTCGGCCTGGCCGGAAACTTGCAGGTCCACCTCGACGACGTTCGGCCGGCCCGGAACTTCTCCGGTGCCATACACCGAAATCCCCTCGCCGCCCAAAGTGGGAACGAACTGGGCCCGCAGCGCGGTTGCGCTCGAAAATAGCAGAACAGACAGCAACAGTTGCGTAGCGGCAAATCGTGGTCTCATCGGACGATTCCTAAGGTGACAGTATGCAACGATCGTGCGGTTGCCAGGTGCGTCAGAAGCCGGAACTGCTAGTAGCCGACTACCGACTGGTTCGCGTCTCCTGGGCAGCCGGACTCAGTGAATAAGCGGTAATGGCCAGGTTCGAAACCGCCAGCAGGCCGTGCGGAGTCACGAGCAGCGTTCCGCCAAACGAATCGAGATCGCTGCCTCGAAAAATCTTCAACAATTGGCCCGTTCGTTTGTCCAGTTCGCAGATCCCACGCGAGGTAAACTGATACAGCCGATTCTGGGTCAACAAAGGCACGCTCCAATTGGCCGTCCGCGGCAACTGCGTGGACCACACCAATTCCTGCGTTTTGAGACTGTACGCCGTGAGCTCCTCGCCGGCGAGGTAAATGCGCTCATCGTCGGCGCCAACCACGATTGCCGACTTCAACACCGGCCTGTTCCAAATCAAGGCCGGTCCGTCGACCTGAACGCCCAGAAGTCGGGTCGATCGCATACCCTTGGAGAACAACAGGCCAGCCGTATAGACGGGTGGCGAGGAACCGTACTGCATCGGATATTGGGAGTAGTAATTGACCGCCGGCGAGGGAGATTCGTAGAGGATGCCCCATTCGACGGCGCCCGTCTGCGGCTCGAGCGAAACCAACGCTCCGCCATTGGTGTCGACGAACAAGCGGTCGCCGTGCATCAAAAACCCCGGTTGCGCAATGCGCTCCGAATAAATCTGGTTCTGGTCGACCGCGTGATTGCCAACGTTGAAAGTCTTGAGCAATTTGCCGTCTTTGGCGTTCAACATCAGGACGACCAATTCGCGACCCTGGTTGGAGCGGCTGGCGCCGACATAGAGCACGTCGCCCGATGGGCACGGCTCGCTCAAAATGTTCCACGTACTCTGCGATTTGCGGCTATTGAACACTTCCTTGCCCGTAGCCGGCTCGCGCGCTATTAGCGCAAACGTGATCGGATGCTGGTTGAGCTGCTGAGGATCGCGGGCCACGCTCCACAGCCGGTCGCCGACGAGCTTCACGGCGTATCGCTCGGGTATGATTCCCTGACGCTGTTGCTGCAACTGAAGTTGGTGCAACTTGCCGCTGCGCCACAGCAGCTTGCCGGTCTCCAAGTCAAAGCCCAATTCAATACCAAACAGATTGACGTAGACCCGCTTGTCATCGGCCGTGGCAGGGATGAAAAAATCGTTCACTCGCGATCGCCCATAGACGTCGACCATCGCAAACGGATTGTTGGGGTTCAATGGATCCGCTTTACTCTGGTAGCGGAATTGCCACAGCGGCTCGTCGACCACGGGCAGGCCCATATCGGGCGGCAGCCCTTGAACTAGTGCCGGCTGTTGACTCTGGGAAATGGCTGCGAGGGTGGCAATTTGCTCGCCAGCCGTGACGCGCCTGCCGCCCAATTCGACCGTTTCGCTCGCATGGCGATCTCGTACCGTTTGCTCGACCTCGCGAAACTCATTCCAACGCCCGCTGCGCGCAAGTGCCGTGCCGATCTTCACCAGCGTCTGTGCCTTGGAAAGCTGACTGTCGGGGCAGTACGCAAGGATCGATCGCCAAGCGCTGACAGCCTGCTCCAGTTCGCCTTGCTCGAAATACAGATCGCCCAAACGGTCGGCCGCTCGATCGCCCACCGAACTGATCAAGTGATTGTTGACGATATTCGATAGATTCTCCATCTCGGCCTTGCCAACCGCTTTGTCCCGCAGTTTCGTCGCCTGGGCGTCGTAGAAGACTCGATAGGCATTCTTGCCGGCGCTGGGAAGTCCGGCCAACAGCGAACGCGACAAGACCTTGCTGGGAACTAGCACGCCGTCGCTGCGATCCATATAGCCGGCCGAAGTTTTGCTGGCGATCGTCTCGAGCGACTTGAACGCTTTGTCCCAGGCCTCGTGCTTTACGAACCGTTGGAACTCATCGACCGAGTCCTTGACGTCGGACGACTGCGTGGGCAACGTGAACGAGGGAGTGATCTTGGTGCCGTCTGCAGTACCGGCGGGTGTGAAGGTAGCGTTGACGAACATGCCCTGAGCTTGGGCCGAGCCGCAGAGCCCGGGCAATGAAAGCCCAAACAAAACGAGAATTGTCATCCAACGCATTCCGAGGACATCGGATCGCGACGGTTTTGCAAGCCATGAAAGGCTTAAGCGACTGGGTGCGAGAGTAAGCAAAAAACACCTCCACTCCACGCACGGCGCTGAGCGTAAGACGCTCAGGTCAAGGTTCCGTTAGGCCCGATTAGAACTCGGTCTAGTGAGAAATGCAAAAGAAATTCAAACCCCGCTCAAGAAATGTTGGAAAGCCGACAAAGTGGTGGTACAATCCGGCTGGTCACCTCTATTCTGATATAGTTCGGGCTGGCATTTCTCGGGAGCAGAGGGATGTATTCACCAAGCAACGGGTCGAATCAGGCGCGATTCGGCCGCAACGCTCTAGTTGCGATTATACTTACTATATCTCTAGTAGGAAGCGCCTTTTGGGCAGCGGCCCCTTCACTCCAGGCGGCCGAGCAGTGCGCTCCGGCTGCCGCGTCCGCGGCCGGGACCTTGGATGCCATCCAACTGACGGCGCGAATCGACCAGGCCTTGGCCACGGCCTGGGCGTCCGGCAATGTCGAACCCACGGCTCCGGCCGACGACGCAGAGTATCTGCGCCGGATTTACCTGGACCTGATCGGCAAGATTCCCTCGGTGGCCGAGCTTCAAGCCTTCCTGGCGAGTTCCCAGCCCGACAGAAGGGCCCGAGTTGTCGAGGAGCTCTTGCGGCGGGGTGCCCACTCGCAGCATTTTGCCAACACTTGGCGCGGGCTGATGCTGGCCGGCGCCCCTGAGAATATCGAAGCCAACATCCTTGTCCCACAGTTCGAGACCTGGCTGCGTCTGCGATTTGCGATCAATACGCCCTACGATCGGCTGGTCACGGAATTGCTGACAGCCACCATCGAGCCGACTCCTCAAGGCGTCGTGGCCAACCAGCGGCGGTCTGTGCCCAGCCCGGCCGCGTTCTTTCAAGCCAACGAACAAAAGCCCGAGCAAATCGCGGCCAGCACGACGCGGATTTTTCTCGGAGTGCAAGTGCAATGCGCCCAGTGCCACGACCATCCGTTCTCGCATTGGACACGCCGCGAGTTCTGGTCGCTGGCGGCTTTCTTCGACCGAGCGCCGCTACCCGGCATGCCTGAGACCAAACCAAAATCGGGCACCGCGAACGCGATTTTGATTCCCGAAACCCAAATCGTGGTCGAGCCGGCGTTTCTCGACGGCTCGCAACCCGACTGGGAGTCCGGCAGCAATAAGCGCGAGCTACTGTCGCGGTGGATCACGCAAACCGACAATCCGTTCTTTGCCCGTGCGGCGGTTAATCGGCTCTGGGATCACTTCCTGGGTCGGGGTTTCGTGCATCCGGTGGACGATCTCGACAAAGCCAATCCTCCCTCGCACCCCGAATTGTTGGATGAGCTGGCCCAACAGTTTGCACTCCATCATTTCGATTTGAACTACTTGATTCGCGCGATCACCAGCACTCGAGCCTACCAACTTTCGAGCCGCACCAGCGGAGGTGGCGAAGGCGATCTGGCTCAGTTTGCCCGGATGCCGTTGCGACGGATGACGGCCGATCAGCTTTTTGCCAGCATCGTGCAGGCCACTGGGTTTCGCGAAGCCATGCCGGCGGCGCGGCGCGGAGTGTTGGCCGATACGACGAGCGCCGCGGCCGAGTTTCGCAATCGCTTTGCCGACCAAAGTGTTCCGCGTACTGAAGCGGAAACATCGATCTTGCAAGCTCTGGCACTGATGAACGGAAAGCTGGTCAGCGACGCCACGGATTTGGAAAAGAGCGAAACGCTGGTGGCGGTGGCCGAGGCGCCGTTCCTGAAAAACCACGAGCGCGTCGAAGCCCTGTTCATGGCCGCCTTGTCGCGCCCGCCCGAGGTCGAAGAAGTTTCGCAGTTCGTCGATTACGTCGAGCGAAGTGGTCCGGGTCAGGATCCCAAGAAAGCCTTGGCCGACGTGTTCTGGGCCCTGCTGAATAGCGCCGAATTCGCGCTCAACCATTAGTTGTAGTTGCCGTTTTTCCGCTTCACTCACGAAGAGGCCTGAACCATGAGCCGATCCACTGCTCGCCAAACTGCCAGCGAACTTTCGCGGCGCGATCTGTTGCGTCTGTCGTGGGCCGGACTGCTGGGCGCGTCGACCTTGCCCTGGTTGGAAGCGATGGCCAACGAGACGCCTGCGGCGGCACCAGCTCGCAAGCGATCCTGCATTCTGCTCTGGATGAATGGCGGCCCAAGCCAGATGGACACGTTCGACCTGAAGCCGGGTCATGCTAACGGCGGACCCTATAAAGAGATCGCCACCTCGGTCGCGGGAATCAAGATTTCAGAGCATCTGCCGAAAATCGCGGGCATGGCCGACCATCTGGCGATCATCCGCTCGATGAGCACCAAGGAAGGCGATCATGGCCGTGCGACATATCTTTTGCGCAATGGCTATCTGCCCCAGCCGCCGGTCCGCTATCCCACGCTCGGTTCCCTCGTGGCCAAGGAACTGGGCGACCCCCAGGCCGAGTTGCCGAACTTCGTCAGCATTTCGCCCTACCGCAATCTCAATCCGGCAGCGTTCAGCCCCGGCTTTTTGGGTTCGCAGTTCGCCCCGTTGTTCGTTGGCGAAGCTCGCGGTCGCAATGCCCAGGACGACGATAACTACGATCTGAGCGTGGCCGATCTCGAGGCGCCCAAGGGGGTCAATCTGGATACGGTTGGCGCGCGGCTTGGTCTTTTGAACTCGCTCAACGACCGTTTCATCGGCAACCACGCCGGCGCGCCCGCCGTCGGCTATAAGACCGCATACGAACGGGCCGTGGTGCTGATGCGCAGCAAAGCGGCCAAAGGTTTCGATCTGGACGAAGAGCCCGCGGCGGTGCGCGATGCGTACGGCCGCAATCGCTTCGGCCAAGGTTGTCTGCTCGCTCGCCGATTGGTGGAGCGCGGCGTGCCGTTCGTCGAAGTGACCCACGCCGGCGCCGGTGGATTGGGTTGGGACACGCACGCCGATAACTTCGATGCCGTGAGAGATTTGAGCAAAACGCTTGACCCGGCTTGGGCCACACTGATGAGCGAGCTCAAATCTCGCGGGCTGCTCGGCTCCACGCTGATCGTTTGGATGGGCGAATTCGGCCGCACCCCAAAGATCAACGACAATAAAGGTCGCGACCATTATCCCAACGCCTGGTCGACCGTGTTGGCCGGCGGCGGAGTTCGGGGCGGTCAAGTCATCGGACGCACCAGCCCTGACGGCACGACGGTCGAAGAGCGGCCCGTATCGGTGCCCGACTTGCTGGCCACGGTGGTCAAAGCTCTGGGCGTTGACCCAATGAAACAAAACGTCTCGAACGTCGGCCGGCCGATTCGCCTGGTCGATCCGGCCGCCAAACCGATCGCGGAGATTCTGGGATGAAGCCGGCCGGTTGGCTGATTCTCTGGCTGCGTGGAAGTGGTGTTTGCGCAGTCGTTGCTTGGCCGGCCCGCGCCGAGGTCGCCGAAACCCGCCCTAATACCGTGACTTCGCCCGACGCCCAGGACTTGTTGTTCCTGGGTCCGATGCGTCCCCTGCTCTGGCGGCTGCACATCACGATCGACGGCAAGCCGTTCAGACAAGTGTGGCTCGATCGCTTCGAAGGATTGTTCGCCCAGGAAGATCGCGACCACGACGGCCGGGTCACTGTCGATCAGGCTGAGGCCATCGTGCGCGAGATGAATGGCAGCACGCGTGACGAACCCAAACCCACCTCCGCCGATTCTCCACTGCGTTCGGCCGCCAATTCCGCAGGCACGATCGACCGTACGACGCTCTTGGCGCATGTAGAAAGGACTTTGCCTCCATTCGTCGTGCATCGCCGCGCGGTCGTCGATCGAGGGTCGGCCCTGGCGTTGTTTCCGCTGTTGGATCTGGACCGCAACCACCAGCTTTCGGCCGCCGAACTGGGCGCCGCAGAAGAGCAGCTCTTGCAACGTGATTTCAACGACGATCGGGTAATCACGGGCGCGGAGCTGATTTTGGATCCCAATGCGATTGCCGCGGCGGCCGATCCCGGCACAGCCGAGCGAAATCTCGAGGCCAGCGAAAGTCCGCTGCTGCCAATCGATGCCACGACCACGCCTGGACAAGTTGCCGACAAGCTATTGAAGTACTACGACCGCAATCGCAACGGCCTGTTATCCACGAAGGCGCCGGATCTCGAAATCAAGTTGCCCGCGGCGCTCGTGGGTCAACTCGACACCGATGGCGATGGTGCGTTGAATCGCGAGGAACTTTCGAAGTTCGCCGAACGTCGGCCCGATCTTGAACTATCGTTTGCGATGGGCCGAGCCACTGCCCGCGAGAGCCGCAACCGGTCGTTGCCCGCCGAACCCGAGTTTCGCGTGCGTCAGACGCTGGAGCGCGGATACGACCTGCGGTTGGGCGAAGCCAACATCCTGTTCAAGCGTAACAATCGCGATCCGCAGGAGGCCTCGGATCCGGCCGCGTTTCGCACGTACGATCGCGACGACAATAAATACATCGACGAGAAAGAAGCCGGTACGAACGGCATCGGCAAAACGGCATTCGCGGCGATGGATTCCGACGGCGACGGCAAAGTTTTCAAAGGTGAGTTCAGCGCGTATATGGATCGCCAGAATGGGGCGGCGGCAGCCCGGCTGGTCCTGGAGGTTTCCGATAGCGGCCAGGATTTGTTCGACTTGTTGGATATCGATCAGGACGGGGCTCTTTCGCCCCGGGAGCTGCGTAGCGCCAAAGAGGTTTTGAACACCGCAGACAAAAATGGTGATGGGGTGCTCAACGGAGATGAAATCCCGCAGCGTTTGGTTTTCGAGCTCGTGCGTGGCGCCGAGGCGCGCACCGACCAGGCCACGGCCAACCAAGGCCCGCGACGGCCCACGCGTTCGACGGCCACGGCCAGCACCAGCGGTCCGCTCTGGTTTCGCAAGATGGATCGCAACAACGACGGCGATCTCAGCCCCCACGAGTTCCTGGGCCCGCGCGCGGCATTCGACAAGCTCGACGCGAACCACGACGGGCTGGTTGATCGCGAAGAAGCCGAAGCCGCCGGCAAGTGACTTGCCCGAGGCAATTCACTCCTCGCTTGACCGCCCAGGTCGCTCGGGGCGATATTGGCCCCATGCGATTGCCCTTGCGATTGATCGACGAGCATTCAGCGGAAGCTTACCTGCGCGAGACGGGGCGCGTCGCTCCCAATGAACCGGTTCGCGTCACCGAGCTAACGGGCGGCGTCTCGAACATGGTGCTGTTGGTCGAGCCTTTAGAGCGACCCGGCGGCGAGTTCGTGCTCAAGCAATCGCGCGAGCAACTGCGCACGCGGCAGCCCTGGTTTTCGAGCTTGGAGCGAATTTGGCGCGAGGCGGATGTGTTGGCCATTTGCACAATTCTGCTCGAATCGACTCAACGGGCCAGCGGCGAGCGTGGCGGCATCCCGCTGGCCTGCACGCCGCGCATTTGTTTCGAGGACCGAGACAATTACTTGTTTGCCATGACAGCCGCGCCGCGACCCAACACGGTCTGGAAAAGCCAGCTCTTGGCCGGACAGGTCGATCCGCGGATCGCGCAAGAATGCGGGCAACTGCTAGGCACTCTGCACGCCGAAAGCTGGCTCAATGAGGACATCCGCCGCCAGGTCGGCGACCGCACACTGTTCGACGAGTTGCGCGTCGATCCCTATTACCGTACGCTGGCCAAAGGGCATCCTGGCTATCGAACACGTATCGAGGAATTGATCGATTCGCTCGGCCGGCATCCTCGTTCTCTGGTCCACGCGGACTTCAGTCCCAAGAACTTGCTAATTTTCGACGGCGGACTGATGATGGTCGACTTCGAAACCGGCCATTATGGCGACCCGGCATTCGACCTGGGTTTTTTCTTGAGCCATCTGGTGCTCAAGGCCTGCGAAAAGTTTCCTCAGCACGCGCTGTACTTGAGTTTGAGCGAATGGTTCTGGCAGTCGTATTCGGAAGTGCTGAGTGCGAAAGTCCCCGAGCAGGAGCTGTCCGATCTTTGGGCTCGTGGGGTGCAACACTTTGCCGGCTGCGCTTGGGCCAGGCTGGACGGCAAAAGCCCGGTGGATTATTTGACCGCGCCCGAGCGTCGCGAACAAATGCGTGCGCTGTGTCGCGAAGTATTCGACAGTGGCGTACGCGAGTGGCCAGAGGTCGTCGCGATGGCGATGCACCGATTTCGTTGACACGGAAAGGAATTGGGTTTGACCATCACCATTACAAATATTCTAGCGCGCGAAGTGCTCGATAGCCGTGGCAACCCGACCGTCGAAGCCGAGGTTCATACCAGCAGCGGTGCGTCGGGCCGCGCGATCGTTCCGTCGGGCGCGAGCACTGGCAAAGCCGAGGCGTGCGAGCTGCGCGATACGACGGCAGCCCGCTACGATGGAAAGGGCGTGCTCGCGGCAATTGCCCATATTCGCGACAAAATCGGCCCCGCGCTAACCGGCTGCGATACGACTGATCAATTAGCCGTCGATCGCAAACTTTTGGAACTAGACGACACGCCGCAAAAAACCATGCTCGGGGGAAACGCCCTCTTGGCGGTTTCGCTGGCTACTGCCCACGCAGGAGCCGCCGCGCGCGGCGTTCCGCTCTATCGTCACCTGAACGACGTGTTCCTCCAGCTCGACCCTCGCGCTCCTCAGCCCCGTATGCCGCAGGCGATGATCAACATGATCTCGGGCGGGCTGCACGCTGGCGGCAACTTGGACTTTCAGGATTTTTTGATCATGCCCGTCGGAGCCCCGAGCGTAGCCTTGGCTTTGGAATGGACCGTGCGGATCTATCGCCGCCTGGGAGAGCTCTTGACCCAAGAAGGCTACGAAGGTCGGCTGGTTGGCGATGAAGGAGGCTACGGCCCGCGCTTGAAGAACAATGCGCAGGCGGCCGAATTCGTCGTCCGCGCGATCGAGGCGGCGGGGCTACGGCCGTGGGAGGACGTAACGATTGCGCTGGACGTGGCCAGCACCCACTTCTTCGACGGCTCGCGCTATCGCCTGGCTGCCACGGGCGGTGATCAACTGACCAGCGACGAACTGATCGATTATTTGACGTCCCTGGTCGAGCGATTTCCGATCACGAGCATCGAGGATGGCCTGGCCGAAGATGACTGGGCAGGTTGGCAACAGCTCACGACCCGCTTGGGCGCGACCATCCGACTAGTGGGCGACGACCTGTTCACGACGAACGTCGCGCGGATCGAGCGCGGCATTCAACTTGGCGCGGCCAACAGCGTGCTCATCAAGGTGAATCAGATCGGCACGCTTACCGAAACCTTGCAAGCCATCACTCTGGCCCGGCAGGCGGGCTATAGCTATATCGTCTCTGCCCGCAGTGGCGAAACGGAAGACACCACGATTGCCGACCTGGCCGTGGCCACTACCGCCGATTTGATCAAGATCGGCTCAATCGTCCGTAGCGAGCGCCTGGCGAAGTACAACCAGTTGTTACGCATTGCGGAACAGCTTTGAGCGAACTGCTGGGCAACGAGCAGCCGCTGCGATTGATGCCTCGCTCTAACCGATTTGCAGATCGATTTTTTCCACGCCGTTCCAGGTGTAACCCTGCGGGTTCCAGGCGACGGCTCCATCCAGCGGCTGGCTGCGGCCGAGCGTATCGATTGCCATCGCCCAAATCTGTGCGGGTCCGCGCGGCAAGTTCAACCGTGCTTGCCAGCGGTAGCACGCAAAGGGACCCGATGGCACGTCGAGTTGGGCCGGCTGCCAGTTGCGGCCGGCGTCGGGCGAGATCAACACTGTCTCGATCTTGGCTTCACCATCGTTGAAAGCCACGCCACTCACCGCGACTTCGCCCACGGGCAACTTCGCGCCAGCAGCAGGCGACAGAACGACGCATTTGACTTTCATGCGCCAGTTGGGCTCACTGTTTTCGTACGTTGGCACGAACGGTTCGCCCGCCTTGATCGGCTCGCGCGGAGTGCGGTAGTTGGGAATCTGACTGGTGTGACCACTCTCGCGCGACTCGAAGCGCAAATGGCTAAGCCATTTCACGTGCATCGTGCCGTAATAGCCAGGCGTGACCAATCTCACCGGCCCGCCGTGGATCGCAGGCAGCGGTTCTCCGTTCATCCGCAATGCCAGCACTGATTTCTTGAGCGCCTCCTGCAACGGGATGCTGTGCTCGAAATCCTGCTCGCCAGTCGCGGGCTCGTCTTTACCCTCGACGGTCAAAAACCGGGCCTCGTGCTTGATCTCGATGGCCAATCGCTCTAGCAGCGCCGCCAAGGACACACCGCCGAACCGAACGTTAGCCATTCCGCCGCGCCCCCACTGCGTTCCCTTGGTCTTAGCCGAAGCGGCAAACAGCGCGCGGCCGTTGCCCGAGCATTGCAGCACCATTTCGCGCTCGACTTGCTCCATTTCGCCCAGAAGTTTGGCATCGAGCGTTTGCGGTCGATCGACCATCCCGCTAAGTTCGATCTTCCAACCGGCCAGCGGCAGCGGTTTAATGGTGATCGCTTCGGCCGGCTGTTGATTGTTGCGAATGAATAACAAGGATGTGGGGGTAATTTGATTGGCCGCCAGTAGTTCCGCGGGCGTTTCGAACACGGCCGGCGCCGCAGTATGTACGATCAGGCGAGGGTCCTTGCCCGCGATCAGACTCTCGGCACTCACCAACGGAGCCGCCGAACCTCGCTCGCGGATCAGGATTGTGCTGGCAAAGGCGGCCGCGGCGCCTTTGACGAACGAACGCCGGTCGAAGCTCACTGCCGGCGACTCGGATCCTCGCGGCTCATTGAATGAAGGTTCCATGCGACCTGACCTTGCTGGTAAAAACAAATTACAGATTTCCTCAATGAATTTTACACCACCGCGATTGCACAAG
>JAYVCO010000423.1:0-2209 GCA_043749935.1 Planctomycetia bacterium | reverse complement strand
GTTGCAGGGCCCAGTGCTCGGAAGCCAGCAAGGTAGGCGAAAAGCCAATCAACAGGCCGATCCAGACGAGATACGGTCGAGGCATGTGCATGGACTCCCCGGCGAAACGAGACAATGCTGCAATTATACTGCGCGCGCTGGAGGTCAAGGCGAACGGCAAGTTCAAATATGCCAGGAGGGCGGATCTCCAGATCCGCCCTAGGCTGATCCCAACCTGCCCTTGACACCCACGGTAGTTCATCCCGAATCTGTTACGCTGTTCCGGTGTTCACGAACAGGCGACGGAACATTTGCACCGTCCTTCCTACCACCTTCTTCACCCAGTTTTCCGCTTCCTTTTTCGGTATCGCTTCCAAAGCTTCCCGCGCCTGTTCCTCCGTTTGCTCGCCGAGAAACGCGCCCATTGCCAAGGTCAGGCCGGTGAAGCCGTCGTTGGCGTAGTCACCTTCCAGGCGCTTGAACTTGCCGAAAATCGACTCCAGAACTTCCGTGCTCGCCACCAATTTCTCCCCCGGTCGCGCTTGGGCGCCTTCGTTACGCACCGCTGTCCGAAGGCGGGTTGCCAGGTCGTAGGCGCCTGTCCCTTGCGTCAATTTCATACTCGACCACGCCGCGTCGAGTTCCGCCACGGTGCCCTGGTCGATGCCGTGCGTGCGAATATGCGCCAGCGTCACTTCCACTACCGCTTGCTCGCCCTGCCAATTCGCTATCTCCTGGCGATAGTCATCCAGCCAGGCGTAGTTCTCTTGCACACGCGCACTTGGCTCGCCTTGGTCCAGCAATCGCAACACTCGTCCAGCAAACCGCAGCGTCGGCGCAATGTTCATGAACCGAGCCTTCGCGCGCGCGGTTGGTGGACGCAGATGCGCATCGCGCGTTTGCCGAACCTTCGCGCCGGCCTGCGCCAACTTCGCGATGAACTCCGCCCACTTCGGGTCATGACCGCGAACCTGCTTCAACCAAATCGCTGCCACGTGCGCCATGTCGTGCATATGCGCGACACCGGTCTGCTGCTGCTGAAACAACTTCACGCCGCCGTTGACGTCCGAACCACTGTCCGACACGATTTGACGCACCGTGCCGACCCGCTGCCGCGCTTTCTCCAGTTCCGCCGCCACCGTCTCGTCGGTCGAATGCTCCATCAACGACATACCGACCAAATGCAGATCGCTGTGACGCATCGGTCTCTCGCCCAGAGGCGCACTCGCCAACGGACAACCCACGATCACCAACAATTTACACGCACCGATCTGCACCGTGTGATCGAGCAACAGCACCCACTCGCCTGCTGGCAACACGCACGTCAACGCATAACAACCGAGCCGCAACAGCCACGAGCGCACCGCGCCGAACGAGGGCATCTCCAGATCGAGCCCAAGCCGCGCCGCCATCAACGCCAGACCGGCAGCGGTCCCACGCATCGACGCGCCAACTTGCAGCACCAAGTCTACCGCGAGCCGAACGATGGTCATGGAGAACTGCCCGCCCTTCGCTGGCGGACTAAGCGGAGCGGTGTCTAATTTTTTTTTTACCTCGTCACGCAATTGCGCGTTTTCGGCGCGCGACGAGGCGAGGTCTTGTTGGGCTTGCGCGAGTTGCCGTTCGAGTTCAGCGATTCGGTTTTCGGCAGCACTGGTTTTCTGCTTCCAACCTTCGCGGCTAACTTCGAGATCGCGAATGCGAATGTGTGCTGCCTTGAGCTTTTTCTTGCGTTCGGTGGCTTTTCCTTTCCACGCATCGCGGCTATCCACGAGTTTGGGAACCAAAATCCGCGGCGGCGTGAGAAACGACTGCGAAGAACCGGTTGCACCGTCCATGATGTAAACTCCGAGAATGCGAAATCAATGGTCCTCCAGTGAACCGAATTCGGGCAGCTGACGCAAGCCCAGTTTTGCCGTGTCAAGCCCAAGTTGGAATCAGCCTAGGTCGGAACCGAAACCTCCATTCTGAACAAAAAGTCTGGTGCCGTCGTGGGATATGATAGCATTCGGTGTCTGCAGGATCTTGCTGAACGCGAACGAATTCATGTTTGTGGATTAACGGGGACTGACTCACGAGCCCGATGCAACGAGCCGGAAGCGAAAGCGACGGAGACACGCCGCAATATCCGTCGCTTACGCTTCCGGCTCGTTACAGCGATGTCGCTGATTTTTTGCGACGGGCCATACGCATCGGGCTCGTGCAGGTCACCGGTCCCGGTGCACCACCC
>JAYVCO010000422.1:0-2038 GCA_043749935.1 Planctomycetia bacterium | reverse complement strand
TTTGTGCCCCAGTTGGTGCCGCGAGCCATTTTTCCCAACGCGGTCACCTGGAACTTGGGCGGCTTTCAACTGGCCGCAGTTGTCGGTCCGGCTATGGGTGGTTGGATACTGGCGCTGTTTGGTCACGCGTACATCGTCTATTTGTTCCAAGCCTCGGCCGCCACGCTGTTCCTGGTGTTGCTGTCCCGCGTCGAGCGCACCGTGCCCGAGGCGCCCCATCAGAGTGCCACGCTGAAAAGCCTTGGGGAAGGAATTCAATTCGTCTGGCAGAAGAAAGTGATTCTAGGCGCGATGGCGTTGGATATGTTCGCAGTGCTGCTGGGCGGTGCCACGGCGCTACTGCCCGTGTTCGCCGAAGACATTTTGGAAGTCGGGCCGGTGGGTTATGGTTGGATGGCTTCTGCGCCGGCAGTGGGAGCGCTGCTGATGTCGTTGGCGCTGGTGCATCGTCCGCCGATGGCCAAAGCGGGGCAGACGTTGCTCTGGGCCGTCGCGGGATTTGGCGGAGCCATTATTGTGTTCGGCTTCTCGACGTCGTTCACCATTTCGCTCGTGGCGCTACTGATGACCGGAGCGTTCGACTGCATTAGCGTGGTGGTGCGTCATACGCTAGTGCAGATGCTTACGCCCGATCGGATGCGCGGACGCGTTTCGGCGATCAGCAGCATGTTCATCAGCGCCTCGAACGAATTGGGCGAGTTCGAGTCGGGCATGTTGGCCTCGTTGACATCGCCGGTATTCACCGTGGTAGCCGGCGGCGTGGGCACACTGGTGGTCGTGGCCACGGCTGCGATGGCGATACCGCAGTTGCGCAGCTACGGCCGGCTCGACGGCCTCGATCAGCACGCGCCAGAAGCGAAGCCGGTTGCCGATGTCATCTAAATCTAGAACGGAAATTTCTCGTCGAGCTTCGCGTTGGACAGCTCGACCAAAAACGGTGCCAGGCGTTTGACGACCTGGTCCATCATCTTCTTGCCTTTTTCGGCTGTGGCCGCGTGCGGATAGCCCGAGCCGGAATTGGTCGTGAGCAAGTGCCAGGGTCGGGTAATCGAAACCCAACCTTTGTTGATGGCCTCGAAGCGCGTCTTGGCAATTTTGCCGTCGTCGGCGATCAAAGTGCCGTCGGGGTTGCGACCCACGAGCTCGGGGAAATAGGCCAGGCCGAAGGAGGTTTCCATTTCGCCGGCGTGATCTTCCGGATGCGTGAACAGCTCCGACTCGATGTCGCCCAGCGCGCGATACCAATTGCAAAGAAAAATATGCGCGGTCGTTTTGCCGAATAGCTCGCGCACGACCGGTTTCAGGTCGTTGCCGCCGTGGCTGTTGAGCAACACGACTTTGCGAATGCCATGATGTTCGAGCGACATCACCAAATCGGTGATCACGGCGAACAGCGTCGAAGGATTCAGATTCATGGCCAAGGGGAAGGCCATCTGATTGGTTTCGGTGCCGTAGGGGATCGTCGGGAGCAGCACGACTTTGGCCCCTTGCTCGTGGGCCGCTTCGCAAATTTTTTCGCCGACCGTCGTTCCCTCGTACATGTCGGTGCCATAAGGCAGGTGCAAATTGTGCGGCTCGGTCGCTCCGCAGGGCAAGACGGCAACCTCGTAGGGATGCGCTTTGATGTAGGCGTAATTGACTTCCGAAAGTTTCCAAGGTCGCACAGTCGAGCTCCCGAACCGGCAAAGGGTGGCGATTGAAGCGAATTAGCACAGCGCGTTCATGATAACGGGCAACCAGCGGCGCGCGTAGCGGTCCAAATTCAAACTCGATCGTTAGCGCAAGGCGTAACAACGCAAAAGAGAGTTCAGATGCCCAAAAGCACTCACGTGGCTTTGGTCGATTGGGCTATCGTGGCCTGTGAATGGCGACGCGCGAAGCAACGAGCGCGGAAGAGATTCGGGGCAGCAGTTTGTTGAATAATGCCTTCGTGGCATCTTTCAACCTCGCCAAGTACGGAGCCAAGCTCCGCACGGCTCGCAAAATACCGACTTACGTCGCTATTTTGTCATCGCATCCATGCGATGTCGCAGCCTGT
>JAYVCO010000421.1:0-13171 GCA_043749935.1 Planctomycetia bacterium | reverse complement strand
CACCAATTCGTATAATCTGTACCCGACCAGCAGCAACCTGATCCCGACGGCGAGCGGTCCGACTGGGTTAGCCAACCATGCGAACTTCAGCAACGCCGTTGGCAATCTGACCGACGTTGGAGCGTACACGGGAACAACGAGCCCTTACGGCGCGTTCGACATGGGGGGGAACGTTTTTCAATGGAACGAAGCTCAGATCGGCGCCTCGGGGCGCGTCTTGCGTGGCGGTTCGCTCAGCGACGTCTCTAGCTACATGTTATCCGCAAGCCGACTAGGCCCCGTCAGTCCATTGAGCGAAGGTCCGTTCTTTGGGTTCCGCCTCGCCAACGTCCCCGAGCCCTCGACCTTTGCCCTAGCCGCCTTCGGATTCATTGCCCTTGCCTGGCGTTTGCGGCGGCGCTAGTTGCTGCGAACATTGCCCTCGGTGTCGGATCGGGCAGCAATGGCCAGGCGGCAACGATTTCGAGCAAGCCCGGTTCTACCAAAACATCAGCAAGAATCATGCGAGAGCAGCCGCTTTGGCCTCGGGCTCCGCGGCTATCTGCGCTTCTTCTTCCGCCTTTTTCCGTCCGTGGATCTTGAGCCACCTGGCTCTGCGGACCCAATAGAAGCGCACGGGCAGGAACAGGTCGACGACTTCGTCGGAGATCAACAGCCCGCCGAGTACGGGCAGGGCCATGGGTGCCAGGATTTCGCCGCCGACGCCTTTGGCGAACACCATCGGGAAGATTGCCAGAATCGCCACGCCCTCGGTGAGCAACTTGGGCCGCAGCCGATGAACCGCGCCTTCGATGACCGCTTGCCGAAGTTCTTCGAGCGATTGGATATTCTCCAGGCCACCTCGCTTGTCGATCGCTTCTCGCAGGTATACCAACATGATGATGCCCGTCTCGGTGGCCATTCCAAAGCAGGCGATGAAACCAACCCACACCGCGACACTGAAATCCATTGGCGGCGCCGACCAGCCCTGCATGATTTTGGGAAACAGGAACATGAAAAACGCGCCCCCGGCTAGGGCCTCGGGCACGGCGAGCATCATCAGTGCCGCGTCAGCCAGGTCGTTGTAGGTTAGATAGAGAATCACGAAGATCAGGGCAATGACTGCCGGAAACACGAATCGCAAAGTTCGAGCGGCGCGAACCTGGTGCTCGAACTCGCCGCTCCACTCGATATGCACGCCTTCCGGCAAGTGAACTTTTTGTGCCACGACACGTTGGGCTTCATCCACGTAGCCGACCATATCGCGACCGCGCACATTGAGCTGGACGTAATTCAACAGCCGTCCGTTCTCGCTCTTGATCATCGCCGGACCCTCCACGATCTTCACTGTAGCCAGGGCATCGAGCGGGATCAGCACGTTACCCTGAGCAGCGTGCGGCGGCGAGGCTGCGTGGCCGTCTTCGCTAGTCGAACGGGATGAAACAGCGGACTTGCCCATTGACGGCGCGGCGTTTCCGTTTGCCGAGCCGGCCATCGTGGAAGTGGCGCCGCCCAGCGAGCCATTTGACATTCCACCGCTGGTTCCGCTGGCGCTGATCAGAAGCCGCCGGATGCTCTCTTCATCGTCTCGGCTGGTACGGGCGTAACGGACTCGGACGGGAAAGCGTTCCCGTTTTTCGACCGTGTACGTGACGGCGCGACCCCCTAGAGCGACTTCGATTTCATTCTGAATGGCGTCGATCGAGATGCCGTATCGCGCGGCTTGCTCCCGGTCGATGTCGATTTGCAGGTAGCCTTTCCCCATGATCGGGGCGGCGATCACGTCGCGGGTTCCGTTGATCGGCTTCAGAGCCGTTTCGATTGATTTGCTGACCGCATCGATCGTATCCAAGTCTTCGCCGAAGACCTTCACACCGATGTCGGTGCGCACGCCAGTCGAGAGCATATCGATGCGATTGATGATTGGCTGAGTGAAGATGTTGCTCCAGCCGGGCACCTTCAGCACGCGCCCCATTTCGTCATCGACCAGATCCCCCTTTGGCCCTGTCTGCCGAGGCCAGAAGAAAACCTGACTAGCGAACGTCGCATCCAGGTCTTCGCGCAATTTGTTGAATGGCTGATAAGCCAGTGCGTCAAAGTCTTGCCCCATCTGGGATTTAATGACAGCCTTGGCGAAGCGGTCGGAATCTTCGCCTCGTTTGGCGTCGGCGATCATGCCGGACTTGCTCGCGGCTTTGACAAGCTCTTCCATCGCATACGCATTGAAGGCCGTCGCACCGCGGTCGTGCAATTCCCAATTGACCTCCTCGACTCGCTTCGTCCAGAGCCGCGAACGTTCCATTTCGACTTCGTGCAGGAGCACGTCAAACAGCGTCTTGCGCTGGGCGCCGAACATCTCGCTAACGTTCGAAAGAAACCGCGGTACAAGAGACTCGTGAAGTTCCAGCGCATTGACCAGATTGTCGACAAGGCCCTGTTCGTGGAGCGCATGGGCAACATCCTGGGCCAATCCCTTGGCGTCCTCGATCGCCGGATTCTTTGCCAGCCACACGCCATATTTGATCGTGAATTCCTTCGACAGTCTCTCAATCTCCGCCGATTTGTCAGCTTCTTGCGGCCAAGCAATTGGCTGAGCGCGGTCCATCATCCGAATCGTTTCCGCCACGGCAAACCGGGTTAGCGCCGGGCTCAACTCGCGCTCGAATTCCTTGTAACGCAGCAAGGCCAACTCGCGCATCATTTCGTCAAATCGTTCGAGTGCCTTCTGAGTGCCATCGTTGATCAGGTTTCTGCGGTCATCCTTGTTGGGCGCTGGCTGGATGAACCCACTGGCTTCGAGAACATCCAAGACCTTGCTGGCTTGCTTCTCGGCATGTGGATACTTGAGCACCCGCTTGGGCCATAGTTCCTTGGGTCGAAAGTTGACGAAGGTTTCAACCATGTCGAGCGGGGCGGGATCGGTCGGCGTATCGGCGCGGCCGGCCTTGCCAATCACCGATTCCACTTCGGGAAAGCCTCGCAACAGCGCATCGCGCGCCTTGAGGTCATCGGCCGACTGGGTGACGCTGGCCCGGGGAACCGTAATGGGCATGTCGAGCGTGGTCCCTTCATCCAAAGCCGGCATGAACGCGACGCCGATCTTGGTGAAGTGGAATGACCAGAGAGCTAAAAGCGTCAGACTCGCCAGCGACAGCACTTGCCACTTCAAGCCGCGCGTATAGCTCACCGTCAAGGCCGTGACTGCGGCGAATACACTCAGAAATGCCGTGCGCCATGCCGTTTCCGACGCGCCTTGCCCGATCACGGCTTGCAGAGGAAACATGCCCGCCGCCAATACCAATAGCACGGCGAACATCCACATCACCAGGTTTCTTCGCGGCAACGCCCAGGTGAGCAGCGGCTTGTAAATATTGATGAAGCTGCGGACGATCCAGTTCTCTTCCTCGCTTCGCAGCCGGCCTTTGAGGAAAGTCGGAATCAGGGCCGGCACGAGTGTCACCGAGATAAGGGCCACGCCGAGCATTGCGAAGCTCTTGGTGAAAGCCAAGGGATGAAAGAGTTTGCCTTCTCGGCCGCTGAGCATGAAGACGGGCACGAACGACAGCAGCATGATCAGCACGGAAAAGAAAATCGGCCGACCGACCGTGCGGCAAGGCTCGATCACCAGCTCGCGAATGTCGCCCGTAACTCGCTTGTCGCCAAAATGGGCTTTCAGATGATGCGTTGCGTTCTCGGTCATTACGATCGCCTGATCAACCAGAATGCCGATCGAAATGGTGATGCCGGCCAACGACATAATGTTGGCTTGAATGTCGATGATGCCGGTGGTCCGCAGAATCCACATGAGCAAAAACGAGAACAGGACTGCCAACGGCAAAGTCACGCAGATCACAAACACGCTGCGCACATGTGACAGGATCAGTAGGATCGCGATCGAGGCAATCACCATTTCATGCCACATGACATCGCGCAGAGTATGAATCGCTCCGTTGATGAGCCGAGTGCGGTCGTACGCCGGTACGATATGCACGCCAGCCGGCAGACCGGCTTGCAGTTCGTGAATGCGATCCTTGACGCGTCGAGTAACCTCCAGAGGATTCTGGCCGTGGCGCATGAGCACGGCGCCGCCGACCACTTCGTTGCCGTCCTTTTCGTACACACTGCGTCGAAATTGGACTCCAACCTTTACGTCCGCCACGGTCTTGACGTAAATCGGCGTGCCGCCAATCTCCTTGATGACCGTGTTCTCGATATCGCTTTTGTCCTTGATCCAGCCAACGCCGCGAACGATGTATTCGGCGTTGTTCTTCTGAATCACGCCGCCGCCGGCCGGCATGTTGCTCTTGCCGACCGCCGCGTACAGGTCTCCCAGGGAGATCCCGTACGAGCGCAGGGCTTCTGGTCGAACATCGACTTGATATTCGAGCGGCGTCCCTCCCACGACCGCCACGTCTGCCACTCCGCCAGCAGCGTTGAGTTGCGGCGCGAGATAAAACTTGTTGAGCGCCCAGAGCTTGGCGGAGTCGATCGGATTCTCGGCGCCAGCCTCGACCGTATACCAGAACACCTGGCCGAGCGCCGTGGCGTCGGGCGCCAAATAGGGCACCACGCCCGCAGGCAGGAAGTTGCTGGCCTGGCCGAGCTTCTCGGTCACGCGCTGCCGAGCGAAGTAGAAGTCGACGCCATCTTCGAAGATGATCGTGATCATCGAGAAATTGAATTCGCTCGACGAGCGAACGGCTTTCACGCCCGCCAGGCCCTGTAGCTTGCGCGACAGCGGGTACGTGACCTGATCCTCGATCTCTCGCGGGCTGCGCCCCATCCAATCGGTGAAGACAATCACTTGGTTCTCGCTCAAATCGGGGATGGCGTCGACCGGCGTATTCAGCAAGGCGTAGATTCCGCCCATCGTCAAGGCGGCAGCCAGCACCAACACCACGAAGCGATTGCGGATCGAGAGTTCAATGATTCGTTCGATCATGAGATCATTCCGGCCATGTTGAGAACGTGAGCGCTACGGTTTTGTTGGACTTGCCTTGAACTTGGCGGATTTAGCCAAGGTTGCCTTGGGATCGGCCAGAGCCTTCTTCTTGCAGCCGGAGCAGCAGAGAAAAACGGGCTGTCCCTCGATCATGATTTTGACCGGTGGGCCCATCGACCCGAGTCGGTTCTCTTCGAGAATGACGCAAAACTGTTGCGCTATTACCACTGCCCGATCGGCGTTCGAGAGTTTGGAAAGTGCTTTGGCAATATCGGCCTCTTCAGTGACTTTTGCGTCGTCTTTGGTAGCAGGGGATGCTTTCGTTTGATCCGGCTGCCCGGAGCGATGCGACTCTTGCAGTTTTGCTAGCGCCTTGAGCGTCTTTTGTGGATCGGAAATCGCTTCCGGCTTGCAACCTTCGCAACATATAAAGACGGTCTTACCTTCGATAACGAGTTTTTCCGGCGTCCCCATCGAGCCCAACCGGCTCTCTGGCAGAACGACGCAATACCGTTGAACCTCCGCGGCCTGGTGGTCGGCGTCCGAAAGCTTTGCGAGCTCGGTTTGAATCTCGGCTTCTTCACTTGATTGGGCGGTCGTCGGTGGATTGGTCTTGTCCGTTGCTGATTGGCGATGTCCCGTTGCGAACGACGCTACTTTCGCCAGCGTCTGCTTCGGATTTGCCAAAGCACTCTTCTTGCAGCCATCGCAGCATAAGAAGACGGGCTTTCCTTCGATCGTTACTTTGACAGGAACACCCATCGAACCGAGGCGGTTGTCATCCAAGATCGGACAAAACTGCTGGGCCTCCGCGAGCTTTCGTTGATCGGCAGGCAGCTTCGCAAGCGCGGCTTTGAGTTTTGCTTCTTCATCTTCCGGCGTGGAGGGCCGAACCATACTGGCGCTGGTCTGGCCCGATTTGGAACCGCCACTGCCGCCGAAGTAAACGGAGCCCGCCGCTGGATTCAGCCGCGTTTCCGCATCGACCAAGAAGGAGCCAGTCGCCACGATCCGTTCTCCGCGCGACAGGCCATCGAGCACCGGAAAGAGTTCCGCACCATCGGATCCGGCCATGCGTGGCCCGAGTTTGACTCGCACTCCCTCAAACGTGCCCGGAATCGTTTCTCGATAGACGATGCGCTGGGTACCGGTATCAATGACGGCGTTTTCCGGGATTGCCAGCATTTGTCCCTGCGCCAGCATGTCCGACTGCTCTGCGTTTTCGGCCGTGGCCGCGACCAGCGAGGGCACGTGCTTGGGGAGCACGGTGAGTGTGACCGTGGCGGTCGAGCCTGGGCGTAGTTTGTGGCCTGGGTTTTTCAGTTCGCACCGGATCGTGACCGTTCGAGTGGTTTGATCGACGTGCGGATAAACGAAGTTCAACTTGCCGTGGAAGACCTCGTTGGCGAACGCCCTGGTGGTGGCCGTGATGTCGATGGCATTGCCCTGTCGCAAATCGCCAGGACGTTGCTGGTCGAGCGGCAGAAACTCCATGTCGTCTTCGTACACCTGCGCTTGGACCCAAACGGTCGAGAGGTCAGCCACTTCGTACAGCGGCGTGCCCTGCTCGACGTACTGCCCTTCGCGGACGTATTTCTTGATGATGTGGCCACTGATTGGAGAGTGAATCGTCAAATCCACCTTCGGCTTGCCGCCGCTGGCAAGTTCCTGGATTTGGGCATCATCAATGCCCAACAGTTCCAATCTCTTTTGCGCGCTCTCTTGGTTTTTGGTGTTGCCGTTCTTCTTTGCGTCGATCAGGTTTTGGACCGTGGCCACCAGATCAGGACTATAAATGGACGCCAGTTCCGTGCCGGCCTGCACCATTTGCCCCGTCTCATTGGCGAGCAGTTTGTCGATGCGCCCGGCGATTCGCGCCGAGACAGTGCGTTGGCCGCGCTCGTCGAACTCGATGAAGCCGGCCGCCTTGATCTCCTTCACCATCGGGAGATAGTCCAATTGCCAGGTCTGAACTCCGGCAAGCACGAGGCGATACGGCGACAATTGCACGCGGTTTACGACGCCGGCCGGCAAGACTTCTTCGTGCGCCTCACCTTTCTTGCGTTTCGACAATGGCATGAAGCAGATCGGGCATTTTTCTTTCCCGTTGTCTCGCACCACGGCGGGGTGCATCGGGCAAAACCACTCGGAATCGCCCGCGGCGGCAGATGCCGCATCCGAGCCCCGCGTCCACGCTTCGTAATGGGCCGTCAGCAAGTCCCACTGTGTGATGATGGCCCCGATCAGCACCAGGACGGCGATGAAACGTAGTCTCGCCAGCTTCACGAGAATGATGAAGTCAAACCACCACCAGGCTTTTCGCCAGCCGGTTAGCCCGGGCGGAGCTCGCAGGCCGCCTTCATCGTTGCTCGGGTCGATGCCCAACGCATGAACCTTATCGCGATCATACATACCGATACCCTCGTATTATTCAAAGGCAGCCGTGGCGCTGTCGGCTCAGCGATGAAGCTGAGTGCTAACCCGCCAGTGGGCCACGGCTGCCCGTTTCGAAATTTCCTTCGTCTAGTACGTCTTTGCCTTCATGCCCGCCTGGTCGAGAGCATCGATCAGTTGGGAACTGGTGAGTTTGACACCATCCTTGAATTGGATGGTCAAGGTGTGTGTCGAAGGGAACACATTGACTTTGACGACCTCTGGCAACTTTTTCAGAGCATCGGCTGCGGCTTTTCCGGTATCTTTATCCTGAATTGCCGGCACGCTGAGAGCCAAGGTCCCGGAATATCGCAGGCCGCTGCCCATCATGTGCGGCGTGCGAGCGACGGCGTCGGCGACTTGCGTTGCCGCGATCACATTTTCATCAAATTGAATGCGAGCGCTTTTCGTCGCCCAATCCACTTTGGCTGACTTGATTCCTTTCGTTCGAGTCAGCGATGCTTCGACGGTTCGCGTGCATGGCGGACAGTGAAGACCCCCAATCGCGTACGTGGCGGCGGTTGGGGCGCTCTGCTTGGCATCCTCCGTGTATGCGACGTTGAACGGCAACACAAGGACAGCGGCGAGTAGCAAAAGTCTGTTCATGGCGTACCCTTCTTGATTGAAAACAACCAACCGTCCGCCCGACGATCAATTGCCGCGATGTTTGTAAATGAACTCGTAGTTTCCTGCGAGGCCAGCGACGATAACTCGCTGGCCTCGCAAATCCTTGCTAGCACGGATTTCGTAGCCTAATTGCCCGCGGCCTTTGCCGCAGCCGACCTTGAAACGCCACTTCCCGAGCCGCCGCCCATCATTCCACCCCGCATCATCATTTGCGGACGATACGTGCCGCCGGGCTGATAAGAATAAGAGCGATCAGCCGTAGCTGAAGCGGTCGCGACTGGCGCGACGTTCGCGCTGCACGAACCGCCACCGCAGGCGTGGGCAGGACTGGCGGTAACCAGACCCAGCACGCCGGATGTCAAACCAAGGGCAACGAACTTCATCATCTCGATTCTCCTTGAACATGAATTTCAGACCGGCTACGCAACCGGCTGCAGAACAATGGCAGTCCTTTGCGGACACGGTCCTAATAGTCGCCTCGAACTTTTGATCCGGCGTCGCGCACGCCACTCTGCCAACCTCGCGTCGGAGCGAAGGTGGCTCGCGGAGCGGCATAGCTCGGCTGGTAAGAAAACTGCCGCGTTGCCTGGGGTGGCGTCGGCTGCTTTGCCATTTGGGGTGCCGGTGCCTGGGTTGCCGCATCACGATGAGCCGACTGACCACGCGCGTCGAACGAGAACGCGCGATTCGCGGGCAGTTGTGTGGCCAGCGCTGGCACTACCACCGAATTCATAGCTGGTGCCGTCCCGAACCACTGGCTTTGTCCGCCGTGGCCATAGTCGCCCAATGCTTTTGAGGCAGCGTCACGAACTTCTGCTTGCGACGCGACTGGTGTTAGAGCAAGAGTCAAAAACGCGACGAGCAAGATTTTCATTGAATTGTTCATGGCTATGTCTCCGCCTATTGAAGACCCAAAGTTGGTAATGACAGAACTCAAAGCCCACGGTGCGTAATGCACGCCGCGGACGGCATCATTTCTGACGCTGATGCCGTTGACTGTTTCGCGCATCAAAGTCCGCGAGGACTTCGATGAAAGACGGCCATTCCAGGCTGTTTCAGCCAGAAAGCCGGACTAGAAGCGCGCAATGGTACTTGCGCGCGAAACGAATCACGTCTGGATCCGAATATGTTGGGACTGCAACGTCCCAGCGGCAAGCAGGCCGCGGAAATCAAACTGAGCGGCGTTATTGAACTTGCCGCAATCGACTTGAGCGATGTCGCAAGTCGCGACGATCAAGGCCAGCACTTGCGAATTCACTTTTTCAGAATTCGAACGAAGCGGCGGGCTGGTGGGGACCTGGTTGGATTGCTGACGCATACAACAAGCCATACCGCAGCATCGACCATCCTCAGTGCCACAGCAGCAGGTTGTGCGAGTGGACGCAATTTGCTTGCCAGATCCCACCGACTGTGCCGAAACCGGCGTGCAAACGACCGCCACACTCGTACTCACGGCGAGCAGAGCGACGATGAGGGCACGGGCTGGCTTCGTTTGGCGGTACATGGCTTTTCGTCTATACGGCAAGAGACAGCGGACAGTTCAATGAATCCTACTACCACCGGAGTTTCAGGGCAATAAAGCTTTCGCGACCGGCAGGGTCTGACGTCAGCCCTAAGTTAGCCAAGACCAGGTCCAATGTCATGTTAAGCCTTGAGCCTAAAGCTATTGCGCTCGCCAAGGACGAATCAATGGTGAAATAGACGAAACTTAGGTTCCCAAGGCAGGATCGTTGCCGTCTGTTAATCCGTAACGTGCGGAAAAAGCCATTTAAAGACCTGTGGTCGCTGCAACCGATCCAACCGAACATCGTCTAATCACGATGCCTCCCGCTAACCCGCCAGCCATATAAACATCCCTTTTCGATTGGGGTCGACCATGGCGCTCGTCCAAAGAGCGGGTTACTGCGCGCGCTTGGCAATTCCGCTGCTACTGGCAGCCGGGTGCAGCGTGTCAAAACCGGCTGTTCGCCAGAACACTCCGGTCGCTGCCGCGTACCAACCGGTTGCCGCGGCTCCTCAGCCCGTCCAGTGTCAGGTCGAAAGCCCGATACGGACCGTCGCTCATCGACTTCCAGTTGTGGCCTCTTCCGAAATCGACCAGAGTGGCGGCTTGTTTTCCGGACAGACAGAGCTCTCACTACCGGAATTGCTGCGTGAAGTCGAATCGCGCAACCCATCGATCCAGGCGATGGCCTTCGCCTGGCAAGCAGCATCGCAGCGCTACCCGCAGGTTGTCTCGCTCGACGACCCGATGTTCATGACCATGATGGCTCCCGCTTCGTTCGGGTCGAGCAAAGTCGAATCGGCCTATATTTTACAAGGTTCGCAAAAGCTGCCGTGGTTTGGCAAGCGAGACATTCGCGGGCAAGCCGCGCAGGCCGACGCTAGCGCCGCGTTTCACGACATGCACGACACTCGCTTGCAAGTGGCGCAAGTCACCAGGGTCGCGTTCTACGATTATTACCTGGTCGAACGCGAAGCCGAGCTGATTGCTCAGAATGCCGAGGTGATGCAGGACTTTCGTCAGGCCGCGCAAGGGAAATACGAGAACAACCAGGTCACTCAACAAGATGTGCTGCAAGCCGACGTGGAGTTGACTGATACGGAACGCCGGCAAATCGAGATCGAGCGCATGCAACGTGTGGCTCGCGCCCGGTTGAACACGCTATTGCGGCGGGCACCCAACAGCCCTCTGCCGCCTCCTCCTCGGACACTTACAATCACCGCCGAGCCGCCGGCGGTCGGCAATCTGCAACAAATGGCGACGGTGCAGCGACCAGACCTGGCTGCCTTGGCAGCGCGAGTTCGCGCCGAAGAAGCGGCGGTGAATCTGGCAATGAAGCAATACTATCCCGATGCCGAGTTCTTTGGCCGCTACGATTCGTTTTGGCAGCCGGCCTCGACACAGAGCGACTTGCGGGGACAAGTCGGCATGAACATGAATGTGCCACTCTATCGAAAGAAGCTCCACGCGGCCGTCTGCGAAGCGCAGTTTCGTTTGAGTCAGCGTCGGGCCGAGTTTCAGCAGCGTCAACTGGACGTCCAGTACGAAGTCCAATCCGCCTATGAGCAGGTGGAGGAGAGCCGACGCACGGCCGAGCTTTATGAGCAGAAGTTCTTGCCGTTTGCCGAACAGAATCTGGACGTCGCCCGGACCAACTACGACGTGGGCAAGATCAACTTTCTGTCTCTCGCCCAGGCTCAACGCCAACTGATCGAAGTGCGCGAAAAGCATCAGCAAACACTGGCCGACTATCATCGCCGGCTGGCTGAACTGGAACGCGTGGTGGGCGGAAACGTTTCGGATTCTACGCGCGTCGAAGAGTTGCCCGCATCAACCAATCCTTGAATTGGTCGCGTCGGTTTGACCGCGTGGATCATGTCCGCGGGACTGCAACTTCGTCTCGCGCTAGCTGCCGAATTGGAGCGAGACCGCAGGACCAGGAACGTAAACTGGCGCCGGAGGCGGGTAGTAGTAGGCCGGCGGCGGTGGCGGATAATAGGCAGGCGGATAGTAGTAGGGCCGGTAGGGGCCGTAGAAAAAAGGCCCTGGGCCGAAATAGACACCCGCGCGAAAACCACTAGGACCACGATGATAATGAGGGCCGTTGGCCAGTGCCGGGACAGAAGCGGAAACCAACAGCGCGGTGGCAATCAATCCAAGTACGACGCGTTTCATGGCCTCTCCTTTTGCTCAAAAACGCTGGCACCGCGAGGGCAGTGTCGGGTAGGCGCCTGTCTAATACATCGCAGGGCGCGTGCCAATTCCTTGAACGAAAACGCTAGTCCTTAGTCCAGGCCGGGTTACTCAATTCGCAGGTAACAGCCAACAGCGGGGGCTTCGTGCCGATTTGTCGTCGATGCGATGTCACAACATGTCTGGTTGATACGCGCGGTTGGCGACAAAAGGATCACACTCAGGCAAACTGACGCACCACGTCGATCACGGTCGTGTACGCCATTAAAACCAGCAGAACCGCCAGACCCGCAATCGCGAAACCAGTTTGCAGCCGGGCCAATCCTGGATGCACCTTTTCCAGAAAGCAACATAAGATTTTTCCGCCATCCAACGGCGACATTGGTAGCAGATTGAAAATCGCCAGATTGAGATTGAGCAACACGGCAAATCGCAGAGTCGCAAAAATCCCTCCACCGACAAACGAGTTGCCGGCGGCAACAATTCCGATGATTCCCGACAACTGGTCAGGATGCAAGAAAATGCTGGGGAGCGCGGCCACGAAGTTCGCAGACTGCTGAGCGACTTGCAACCAGGGCTTCACGAGCACGGCAGCCAGCGAAAAACCATCGGATCCCACGTTCAGCATTGCCAAGAGCGCTGCCGCCAACACGAAATTTGCCAGCGGACCGCCCAGCCACATGACGATCCGTCGCGCTGCGGGAATCCGCGAGAACTCTTCTTCACTGGCGCACCGAGGCATGACATAACCCCCCAGGGGCACGAGCGACAGACAATATTCCACATCGTTCTTGCGCCATTTGAAAAGCACAGGCCCAAATCCGATTGAAAATCGCTCGACTGGAATACCCACGCTCCAGGCCGCCAGGAGGTGCCCCAGTTCGTGGAAAAAAATCAAAAACGCGATGATGGAAATCGTGGCAAGAGAACTCATGGAGTAAAATCCTAGTGATGTGTGTCGTGCGGGTGTCGATGGAGACGCGATTTTTACGCGCCAAGGGCCTTGCCCTCAATGAGTGATCTTACTTGCGCTCGCTTTGCCAGGCAAATCCAAAAAGTGGAGCCCGTTTGAACTGATGGCCAGTTCCCAAGAAACTCTCAACGCCGCGCTCGTGCACCACCGCCAAGGCCGTTTGCAGCAGGCGGAAGAGCTATACCGTCAGGTCCTAGCTAGCGAGCCCGGCAACGTCGACGCGTTGCAATTGTTGGGTGTGCTGGCGCATCAAAATGGGCGACACGAAACGGCCATTGAATTGCTCACCCGGGCCCTTCGCCTGCGGGGTGCGGTTCCCTCTCTGCACAATAATCTTGGCGAAGCGTATCGCATGTTGGATCGCTATCCGGAAGCGATTGCGGCCTATCAAAAAGCGATCCAACTTCAGAGCGACTTTGCCGAAGCCCACAACAACTTGGGAACCGTTTATCAGAATCAAGGAGAATTCGAAAAGGGGTTGACTTGCTATGAACACGCGATTCGTTTTCAACCGGGGTAC
>JAYVCO010000420.1:0-2512 GCA_043749935.1 Planctomycetia bacterium | reverse complement strand
GGGTTCTGCGAAGCGGCTTCCCCCGTGAAGTGGTGCCAGTCTAGCGACTACGGCCCGGGCGGCAAATGCGGTAGTCCTCTTGCTCTCGCCAATTGGATGCTGCGCTGGACATGCCTAAGCTTAACTGTACAATTGTTTAGTATCTCAAATAACGCTTTCGTTACTGCTGTTGCAAAGGCAGCCTGGCCGTGGACTCTCATCCGTCACGCACGTCTGCCGTCGGTCGAGGCGCGGGGGTTAATCCGCCGAACCGGTTCGAGCGGGTGCATGTCGAGGATGATCTGGAGCACGTCGACCCTGCCGATGAAATGCCGGGCGAGCGACGTGTTGCGACCGTGTTTCTGCCGAACGACTCGCGCCGACTGATCACGGAGAACGACAGCCCGGACGTTCCTTTCCGCTACAGCATCAACCCTTACCGGGGCTGCGAGCATGGCTGCGCCTATTGCTATGCGCGGCCTGGGCACGAAACGCTCGGCATGAACGCGGGCTTGGATTTTGAAACCCGCGTTCTCGTCAAGTACGATGCGGCCGAGCTATTGCGCAATGAATTGGGCAAACCGAACTGGCAGGGCGAGGTAATTGCGATTTCCGGCGTTACCGATTGCTATCAGCCGGCCGAACGCAAATTCCGCATCACGCGCGGGTGCTTGGAAGTCATGCTCGAGGCGCGACAGCCGCTGGGCATCATCACGAAAAACTCTCTGGTGACTCGCGACCTCGACTTGCTGGCTCCGTTGGCGGCGCAAAACCTGGTCCACGTCCACCTGAGTATTACCACGCTCGACGCCGAATTGGCGCGCACGATGGAGCCGCGCACAGCCACGCCGCAGGCCAAGTTGCTGGCCATTCGCGAGCTCTCCGCGGCCGGTGTGCCGGTGGGCGTGATGGTAGCTCCGATCATTCCCGGTCTGAACGACCAGCATATTCCGGCCGTGCTCGAGGCGGCTCGAGAAGCCGGCGCGTCGTCGGCCAGCTATGTGCTGCTGCGACTGCCGCTGGCGGTGCGGCCGATTTTCGAGGAGTGGCTCGCTCGCAACTATCCGGAAAAAGCCGACCGCGTGCTCGCGCTCATCCGCTCGACGCGCGAAGGCCGATTGAACAACAGCCAATTTGGCAAGCGGATGCGTGGGCAAGGCCCGTACGCTGAGCAAATCAACCAGGCATTCAAAGTCTTCAAGAAGAAATACGGGCTCGATCGCGGCTTGCCGCCCCTCGACTCGACGCAGTTCGTGCCACCCAAGCCGCGCTCTGGTCAGATGCGGCTGTTTTGAACAGCGCGCACTGTCGGAACGGATCGTCAGGTCGCTCTACGCGGCTTCGCTGGTCATGGCGCACGGCTGAGTCGATAGCGGGCTGTAGAGCTCGTGAATCCTTCTGAGGTTTTCCACCTCGACCATGAACTCGCGATTCTCGCAGATCCGCGTTTCGTCATCGCTCTCAACACCTGCGATGGGTTTCGTGAACAGCGACATGCTGTCGCTCAACACGCCGGTTTCCCACTCGATGATTTCCTGGGCCACGCACTTCAAGCCGGCTCGTGCGCAATAATCGCGAAACAGCTCGGCAGACATCGTGCCGTCGCGCCAATGCTGACTTTCGACCGTCAACATCCCGGTGTTCGGGTCGCAGTAGTCCCCCAAGTTGGAATGATGAATGAAACCAAATCCGCCGGGCTTCAGTTTTTTCGAAAGTTCTCTCAGATAAGACGCGAGCACTTCGTCGTTAGCGTGGACCAATGAATCCCAACTAAACACAAAGTCGATCGAATTGTCTTCCAGGAACTCGAGCGTCTTGCCATTATTGACGTGGTAGTCGAGGTGGCTGTATTCGGCAAATTTCTGCTTGCAGGCGTCGATGCACTTTTGGGTCAAATCGACAACGGTCAGCCGGTCGCAGAGTTTCAACAGGAACTGCGTGCATCGTCCATAGCCGGGAGCAATTTCCAAAAAGCGATGGCCCTTGGCGACCGCCTGGATCCGGGGATACAGCGTGCCGTACCACATCGAGGCCGAACCGCCCCACGGGCCCGACCATTCGTCTCCCTCTTCCTTCCATGCGTAGGAGGACCATTGATTCAGATTCTCTTTGATCGTGGCCATCGAAATCTTCCTTGCGGTCGGGGCTTGCCTGGGTTGCTCGGCTGCTATTGGAATCCGATTGCCAGGAATCAGGCAAGATCAGAATTGAACCGGAATTGTCGGTGCTCACTACTCGATCCGCTAGCTCTGTGCCCAGGGCGTATTATTCATTGAAGCCGGGGAGACACACTAACCCGACGCGCAACAACGTAATGCAAGTGCTGCGGGCGGGGCCAGGTTGCCGGCTCCTTTTGTGGGTCGAAGGTCCAACCTGTTTATAGCCAGGGGCAAGCGCAGCGTCGCCCCTGGAACTCGGCCCGCGCAAACTAATGGAAGCCCCACCGGGGCGCTTTGAGAGCGCCCCGGTGGGGCTTCCTGGCAAACGTTGGTTTAAGACCCAGGGGCGATGTCGGCTGCGCCGACTTGCCCCT
>JAYVCO010000419.1:0-7061 GCA_043749935.1 Planctomycetia bacterium | reverse complement strand
TAGTGACAGCCGCGACCTCATCCCAAAAGTGGAAACCGATTATATCCGTCGTCCGAAAACGAGGTCAACGCCGTCCGAGAGAGAGTTGGACATCCAAGCTTTCAGGATTTCCTTTGGACAAACATCCAAGGTAGGACGCCGTCGGGCTCGGTATAGGCGGGCGTCCAACTGTCGTGCCCCACGCCGGCCAATTCGCTGTATTTCGGGTTTCCGCCCGCGTGTCGAATCGCGTCGATCATTCGCTGCGATCGGGCCACGGGCACCACGTCGTCCGCGTCGCCGTGCCAGGCCCACACCGGCACGCCCACGAGCCGATCGGCATATAGCTCGTCTCCGCCGCCACAAATAGGCGCCACCGCGGCCCAGCGATCTGCCAGTCGGGTACCCAGGTCCCAACTCCCGAACCCGCCCATCGACAGGCCGGTCAAATAAAGCCTTTGCTCGTCCACGGGAAAATTCTGGATCGTGTCGTCCAGGATTTTGATCACGGCCGCCATTTCCGGTCGAGGTAGGTGCCGCGGCGCCGCTCGATCGAACGACCGCGGTGTTTCGACCCACAACTTGCCCGTTCGGCACTGCGGCGCGATCAGAAAGCACGGATAACGCCGACGGTAATCGTCCTGGGCCATCCATTGCGGCAGATACTTGATTTGCGCGCGGTTGTCAGAACCGCGTTCGCCGGCGCCATGCAAGAACAGCACCAGCGGATACGTCTGGCCCGGTTCAATCGTGGCGGGCTTGAGTAGCCGGAAGCCAAACTCTTCGTCAGCGGAGTGGTATCCGCGGGAGACTACGCTTCGAGCCTCGAACAGATCAAGATCATCCACTGTTTCCATGAAGAAGTGAACTCCCAAGGGGATTTATGTGGCGCGATAAAGCACTTTGGACGTGGCTAGTGCCCGACGCGAGAGCGTTTTTGCCACTGAAAACTGAGTTGTCCGCAAGCAAGCGTCAAGGCACCGCACATGATCAGCATCACGACAGCCCACAATTGGGCGCTCGCGCGCATAGCATTCATATCCAGCAGATCCGGCGCATCGGCGGGCGCCGCAATCGCGATTGCCAACACGAAACCATAGAACACCGCAGTGCTTGCCGACGCCAACGTCGCCACCCACAAGCTACTCCAGTCAGGCACCAGAATCATCCACGCCCAGAACATTAACTGCAACAGTGAAATCACGAGCAAACATCGCATCCAGTCAGGAGCGCTCGGCTCACCAAAGCCGAAAACTGGAGCGAGTTGCACCAAACTGGCGACTGCCAACGCGGCAACCAGCGATGGAAGCTTAGTCGCTTCGGTAACTTTGCCACGTCGCGCCCGCGTGGTTAGCGAAGGAGGAGTTTTCCCGAAGCTGTTGCCGAAGGGAATTGCAGTTGCGTCAGACGCACCGCTCTGGTGCGGCGGGCCGGCCGGCGACTGCCTGGCGTTGGGTGGCGGGAAGTCAGGCTGGTCGAGTGGGAAAGCCGGCTGCTGAGCGGCAACCTCGGGAATCGGCACCATCTCCAGGCATGACGGACAGCAGATCGAACTAACTTGCGCGTCACGCTGAGCCGTCAGCAGCGTTCCGCATCGGCAATGAAACTGGACCGACATCGCGGCTGATTCCCCTGAAACCTTTGGATTCAGTACCAAGTCTTTCGAAATCGTCAGGCTACGTCAAGCAATGCGCCATCCAGCCAAGTTAGACCGCAACGAGCTCGCAGCCGGAAATTGGCCCCATTTATCCGCAAAAAGTGCTGCCCCATGATACCGCTTCGAGGCGGGGCGAAATGATGGACATGCCTGGGATTGGGGTGTTAAACTCTAACTTGACCCGTATTCCTGGAGGCCTTATGTCGATTTCCTCGTGTCCCCAGTGTGCCAAACAGATCACGCTCCCGACCGGTATTAACAGCAGTGCGAAAGTCCGCTGCCCAATATGCCGCGCCGAGTACACGTTGGCCGAAGCATTGCTCAAGATACCTCCCTTGTTGGAAGTGATTGAGGACGCTCCCAATACCAGTGAGTGGATTCATCCCTCCAGTGAGAACGGCGCGGACTCAGGCGCGAGCTTGGCCGTGCCGGTTCATGCGTCGAGCGAGTCGAGCGCTGTGGAAGAGGAAGCCGAATCCGACGAGCTCGGCCTGGGAGAAGAAGAAATCGAGCACGACGATTTCATGATGCAAGATCAAGATACCGAAATCGAGGAACTGAGTTTCTCGGCCGATCCACTGGTGGGCGAAGCGCCCATCGAGGTCGAATCTCTGAAGTTCACCGAGCCAGACGAAGAAAGCGTGCTCGATTTCGCAAAGGCAGGGGAAGCCAAGGCCGAGGCTGAAGCCGCCGCCGAGAGCGAGATTGCCCTCAACTTTGACGAGGTCACATCGCTCGAAGAGCCCGCCGAAGAAGAAATCGCCCTCGATTTCGGTGAGCCCGAAGCATCGTCTGCAGAAACCAGTGGCGAAGTGCCATTCGATCTTGACGAACCGCTGGCTGGCACGACCCCATCGGCGGAAGAGCCGGATGAGATGGATCTCGATTTTGGCGAAGAAGTCGAGTCGGTGGGCGAATTCATGGCAGCCGAAGAGATGCCGATCGAATTTGGCGAGGAGGCCTTCTCGGAAGAACCAATTGCGGTTCATGCCGACGAGGAGGAAATTGCCTTGGACTTTGACGAACCAGTCGCGGAAGTAGCGCCCGTCGCCGACGAAAAAACTCCCGAGGAAACCGGCAAGAAGGGCAAAAAGCAAAAGGCCAAGAAAGAGAAGAAACCGCGCGAGCCGAAAGCCGCATCCGGCAAAGAGCGGAAAAGCTTATTGGGCACTCTAGTGATGCTGCTGCTGGGCGTTGTGGTTGTCTTGCCGGCAACGTTTTGGGGAATGCTGTTTCTGGGTCCCGCGTTTGACTTCTTTGGTCTTGGCACCAAGCTGCCAAGTGCGCTGGTACCGGCCTCTTTCAGCAAGTCGTCTCGCGCCAAGGTCGTTGCCCAAGTGCCGCTCCAGCCGATGCCAACGCAGCCCGCCCTGCCGCCGGTTACAGATACAACCCCGCCAGTTCAGCCGCCGGTGGTAGCGGCTGAGACACAGGCTGCGGACAAGCCAGCCGCCGACGCTCCGGCCCTTCCGCCTAGTGATGCACTCGATAATTCGGCTCCGCCAGAGCCGCCGACCGATTCTGTCGATAGCTTGCTGGACGAACCAGCCAAGCCGGCCGCTGATTCATCGCAGGCCCCTCCCGATGAACCGATTGCCGATGCCCCCGCTCAGCCCGAGCTGCCCGAGGAAATGCCGGCTGAAGATAAGGAAGCCACGGACATCGCGGATAGCGCGGCCGCCGAGCTAGTGAGTCCCGAAAAACCCGCGGCAGACGAACCAGCCGAGGAACCGGCCAGCGAAGAGTCGCCTGTGCGAGACGCAAAGGAATTCTCCTTGGCCGACCTGGCGACGGCGACACAAGCGGCTGGCGTTGCCGATCAAAAGATGTTGGCCGCGCAAGGCACGAATAGCGATGCGGAACTGAAGAAAGCTCGCAGCCAGTTCTATCTCAGCTTGTACCGATTGGCCGAGGTGCTCACATTCGTCAAAGACGATCCGGTGAACCCACAATTGAGCGAACAACAGAAACTGCTCCAACCCATTGTCGAGCAGTTTGTCGGCGACCAGAAGCGGCTGGATGCAATCAAGTACAACGCGGGCCGCTGGCTCGGCTATCCAAAACGAACGACCCCAGGGATTATGCTGGCAGGCACGGTGCAGGAAGTCGAGCAAGTTGGTAAGCTTTACCAACTGAAGCTCGGCATCGGAATCGAAAGCGACGCTCCGATCATCACCGTGTTGCAAAGCAAGAAGCCGCGGCTGAACCCTGGCGACCAGGCGTATGTGCTCGGCAGCATTGTCGCCGATCCGGCCGAGAACCTGGCTGGGTACGAAGGAGATGAGCCCGAGGTCGTATGGAGTGGCATGACGCTGATGGTGCCGGCTGCAAAATAAGAACTGCTCGCAGTCCAGGCCATTGAGGGCCTCCGCATGACCGAAGTACCTCCCGTTGACTCTGCTACCCATGACGAGGGCAATGGCGTCGGCGGTGACTGCGTGCAGGGCGGTCAGCGCACTGGCAAAGAACAGTTGGGGTACTACCTCTCGCTGCCTGAGCGTGCTTTACGCACCGGCACGGGCCTGCTGGGCGGGGTTCTGCGCGAAAGTGCTTCGCTCCTAGTTCCTCAAGCCTTTCAAAGCTCGCGCACCTATACGGTCGTGGTCCGCCAAATGCTCGATTTTCTGGTCCACGATGTCGGCGGCGTTGCGCAGGGCGCACAGCCGTCTTCCACTGCGGGCGTCGACAACTACATGGCTCGCAAGACGGTCGGCAACTTCGTCGACATGGCTTCGCTTGCCACATTGCACGTCTCGCCCTTGATGCTGTTGGCTGCCGTCAGCGACCTGGCCTATGGCTCTCAGGTCTATCTCAAGGAACTATCCGAGGAGTTGAAGGCCCAGGGCATCATCGACCAGCGCTCCACGATCGATCACGTTAACGACCTCTTGGTCGCGGTCTCCGACGCCTCCGCAACCACCAGCAACGCCTTCAACACGCCGCCGCTTTCGGTGGAAGCCCTGAAGGCGACGATCGAAGAAACTCGCGCCGCCATTGGTTCGGCCAATCCAGCCAATGTGCTGCCACAGGCCGAGATCCAGCGGATGTGGGAAGAGATGCGGGACATCGCGCAGCGCGAAAACGTCGGAATGCTGGCGGTTTCGGGCGCTGTCACGATGCACTCGCTGGGAAAATTTGCCACGCTCGGCCGCGGCGCTCTCTCGACCGTTAAGGTGGCTGGCACGCTCTTCGATCGACACGTGCTCGACTACTATGCTCAAGCGCTCAAGGACATCCGGCAAAAAGGCCTGTACCAGTCAGTGGCTGAAACCAGCGAGCCTTATGCCGCCGCTGTCTGGGAGAATTTCCAGCCGCGGAAACCCACGATCACCGAGGGCCTTGTGTCGGGGAAACTGGTTGGCAACGCCTGGCGCGCGGTACGCACGTGGATGCGCCGCGGAAATCAGCCGCCCGAGAGCGGTACTCCGGCAGCACGAACTCCATGACAAGCACGACTTCGACTACAAACGAGCTGATCCGTCTATCGGCCAGCGAAATGGCCCGACAGATCGCCGCCGGCAATCTGACCAGCCGCGAGCTGGTCGAAGCCCACATCCAGCGGATCGAGAGCGTCAATCCTCGGCTCAATGCGGTGGTGGTGCCGCTGTTTGCCCAGGCCCGTGGCGAGGCGGATCTTGCCGACCAGGCTCGCGCGCGTGGCGAATTGCTGGGCCCGCTGCACGGCGTGCCAATCACGATCAAGGAATGTTTTCACATCTCCGGCACGCCGGCCACCGAGGGCATCGGGCGATTTGCTGATGAAATCATGACGGCCGATGCACCGCTGGTGCGCCGATTGCGCCGTGCGGGCGCGATCGTCTTGGGGAAAACCAACGTCCCGCAATTGATGTTGTTGCATGAAACGGATAATCCCGTTTACGGGCGCACGAACAATCCTTGGAACCTCGATCGCTCGCCCGGTGGCAGTAGCGGCGGCGAGGCGGCGATCATCGCCGCGGGCGGTTCGCCCTTGGGCCTGGCCAACGATCTCGGTGGCAGCATTCGCCAACCGGCACATTCTTGTGGAATCTGCGGCATCAAACCTACGAGTGGCCGGCTCACCAATGCTGGCGTCCGGGCCAATCTGACAGGCATGGAGGCAATCCTTCCTCAAGCGGGAGCGTTGGCCCGTAATGTCGAAGATCTTTACCTCGCGCTCGAAGCGCTAACCACGCTCGAGCCGGGTGAGATCGATTTGCAAATGGCTCCCGTGCCGTTGGGCAATCCGGCCCAAATCGACGTGGCGAGATTGCGAATCGGCGTGTGGAGCGACGACGGCTACTTTTCAGCTTCACCCGCGTTGCGCCGCGCCGTAGGCGAAGCTGCCGATGCGCTGCGTAACTTGGGTGCCCACGTCGAACCGTTTCAACCGCCCGGCGTTGCTCGCGCCGTGGCACTGTACTTCGGATTGTTGAGCGCTGACGGCGCGGCCGATGCCGTGCGACTTTTGGGTGGCAGTCCTCGCGATTGGCGGATCCGCAGGCTCGTCCTGCTGGGGCGATGTCCAGTCTGGTTGAGACGAGTGCTCAGTAGCGGACTCCGAGCGTTTGGGCAAAAACGGACTGCCGGCTTGATCGAGACGATTGGCCGGCTCAGTGCCGACCAGTATTGGCAACTTTCAGCCGCCCGGGTCCAGTACGCAGAGCGCTTCTTCGCCGCTTGGGGCGCTCAGCATTTGGATGCGGTGATCTGTCCGCCCCATTCCTTGCCTGCACTACGTCATGGCAGCACCGAACATCTTGCTGTGGCTGCCAGCTATTGCTATTGGGCCAACGTTCTGGGCGTGCCCGCTGGGGTCGTTCCGGCCACAAGCGTTCGGGCCGGCGAAGAAACCGATCGCGCTGCTGGCCGCGACATGGTGGACCGAGCCGCCTCAAGAGTCGAATTGGGCAGCGTCGGGCTACCCGTGGGCGTCCAGGTGGCAGCCGCTCGCTGGCGCGAGGATATCGTGCTAGCGGTCATGGCGGCCCTGGAGTCACATTTCCGCCAGCAAACCGACTTTCCGACCACCCCGGTCTAACGGCCTCGGTTCTTGCCCTGCAATGGGCTCGGGAACCCGCGTTTCGCCCAGCTTATGAGCCTTGGCCGCCTTGTCAGGAACTATTGAGCCTAGACGCCAGTTTTTCGTTTTTACCCTAATTGATTCGCGTCCGAGAACTGTTTACAATCAGGCCTGCTGAGAATGAGTCTCAATTACATCCCAGAGAGTGAATCGCCGTGCACGACCTGATTCCGCTCAATTTGTTGTCCCCAGGCCAGTCAGCCAACGTCGGACAAGTTGTGGGGTTGCCGGAACAGGTCCATCGCTTGGAAGAGCTTGGCCTGAGGAACGGCGCGGTGATCGAGATGGTCCAAAGCGGTAGTCCGTGCATCATTCGGTTGGCTGGCCAAAGTCTCAAGCTTTGCTTTCGGCCCGACGAATTGC
>JAYVCO010000418.1:0-4200 GCA_043749935.1 Planctomycetia bacterium | reverse complement strand
GCCGCCTATCGCGAGCAGGTTCAGCCGTTGCTGGCGACCCACTGCCAAAAGTGCCACAGCGGGGCCGAGCCGAAAGGGGAATTGAACCTCGAGGGCTTCCTGACTCGGGGCTCCGTGGTGCCGGATCGGCAAACCTGGGAGAAAATCTCGGAAAAGCTTCACGCTCGGGAGATGCCACCCGAGGAGGAGCCCCAGCCGACAACCGAGCAACGAGATCGAATCACGGCTTGGATCGACTCCGGTCTGGCGAAATTCGATTGTGGCCGGGAGCGTGATCCGGGTCGCGTCACGATGCGCCGGCTCAACCGCAACGAATATAACAACACGATTCGCGATCTGGTGGGGATCGATTTCCAGCCGGCCGACGATTTTCCCTCCGACGACGTCGGCTATGGGTTCGACAACATCGGCGACGTGCTCTCGTTGCCGCCGATTCTGCTGGAAAAATACCTGGCCGCCGCCCAAAAAATTGCCGAGCGTGCGTTGGGCACCGAGCAAGTCAACCTGGTCACCAGCGAAATCACGGGCGGCCAGATCATCGAGGGCGGAGCGCGCATCTTGACCTCGAAGCTCGAAGTCCGCACCAAAGTGCGTTTCTTTGGCGAGGGGGACTACATGTTTCGCGTCCGCGCCTACGGCGAACAAGCCGGGCCCGAGCCGGCCAGAATGGAGATGTACCTCGACGACAAGCTGCTGCGCACATTCGACGTCCATGCGGTCGAATCGGATCCGCAGCTTTACGAAGCCTGGCTCACATCGAAGGGGGGTCAGCACACACTGTCGGTCGTATTCGTTAATGATTACTACGAGCCCGATCAGCCGAGCCCGAACGATCGCAATCTGGTGATTCGCGATTTGGAACTGATGGGCCCGTATCCGCCCACCTTCAAACACATTATCGCTCGCGAGCACAGTCCGGAAGACAAGATGCTGCTGGCGCGCGAAGTGGTCAGTGGTTTCATGTTGCGTGCGTTTCGCCGGCCGCCCGCGGCGGGCGAAGTCGATCGGCTGCTCAAGCTGGTCGAGTTGGCGGGCCGCGAGGGAGAGAATTTCAACATGGCCATCGGACTGGCTGTTCAGGCCATGCTGGTTTCGCCGCACTTTTTATTTCGGGTTGAAGTCGATCCCCAGCCCAACGAGCCGACCGCGGTGCGCACGATCAGCGATTGGGAATTGGCCAGTCGGCTTTCGTATTTCCTGTGGAGCAGCATGCCCGACGACGAGCTGTTTGCTTCCGCCCGGCTTGGCTCGCTCCGTAAAGCGGACAATCTAGAGCTGCAAATCAGACGGATGCTCGCCGACTCCAAATCGCAGGCGCTGGTCGAGAATTTCGCGGGCCAGTGGTTGCAATTGCGCAATTTGAAAATCGCCACGCCCGACAAACTGCAATATCCGGCTTTCGACGAACCGCTGCGCCGGGCGATGCAAAAAGAGACCGAACTGTTTTTCACCGCGATCATGCAAGAGGATCGCAGTGTGCTCGACTTCATCGACGCCGACTACACGTTCGTCAATGAACGGCTCGCCCGGCACTATGGTATTGCGAACGTCAAGGGCGATGAGTTTCGTCGCGTGACGTTGGATGGAAACCAGCGAGGCGGCGTGCTGACGCAAGCCAGCGTGCTGACGGTCACGTCGAATCCGACCCGCACTTCTCCAGTCAAGCGGGGGAAATGGGTTTTGGAGAATCTACTGGGCACTCCGCCTCCGCCTCCTCCGGCCGAGGTTCCGCCGCTGGCGGAAGCGCCCGAGGCCCAGCTCACCGGTTCTCTGCGCGAGCGAATGGAACAGCATCGCGCGAAGGCCGATTGCGCCATTTGCCACAATCGCATGGATCCACTGGGCTTCGGACTGGAAAACTATGACGGCATTGGCGGCTGGCGCACCGAGGATGGCAAGTTCAAGATCGATCCCTCGGGTGTGTTGCCAAACGGTCAATCGTTCGCCGGCCCTCGCGAGTTGAAGGGAATTCTCAAGCTGCGACAGGACGATTTTGTTCGCTGTCTGGCCGAAAAAATGCTCACCTATGGCTTGGGCCGGGGTGTCGAGTATAGTGACAAGTGCACGGTGGCCGAAATTGCCAAGGCCATGAAGCAGCAGGACTTCAAGTTCTCGAGTTTGATTCTGGCGATCGTCGAAAGCGACCCGTTTCAGAAGCGCAGGGGCAATGGGATCGAACCATGACGCAAGCTTGGCAGATATCGCGGCGAACCGTGCTGCGGGGCCTGGGCACCGCGATGGCATTGCCGCTGCTCGATGCCATGTCCGGCCCGCTCGCGCTCGCGGCCGAAGAAAAGAAACTCTCGCCGGTGCGGATGGCGTTCGTCTACGTTCCCAACGGCATGCACATGCAAGATTGGACGCCGACGACCGAAGGCGCGGCTTTTGATTTGCCCTACATTCTCGAACCGCTCAAGCCGCACAAGGACGATTTGCTGGTGCTCAGTGGTCTGGCGCAAGATCACGGCTTTGCCCACGGCGACGGCCCGGGCGATCATGCTCGCGCGCTGGCCAGCTTTTTGACCGGCCAGCAAGCTAAGAAAACGCACGGCGCGGATATCAAGGTCGGCGTGTCGGTCGATCAGGTGGCGGCCCGCAAAGTGGGCCAACAAACCAGGTTTTCATCGCTCGAATTGGGTTGCGATCGCGGCGCGCAGGCCGGCAACTGCGACTCGGGCTATAGCTGCTCGTATTCGACCAATATCTCCTGGCGGACCGACACCACCCCGCAAGCCAAGGAGATCGACCCCAAGCTGGCGTTCGAGCGGCTGTTTACCGGCGGCGGCACGGCCGAAACTCGCTCGAAGCGCGAGAAATACCAAAAGAGCATATTGGATTTCGTGCTAGAAGACGCCCGCGATCTGCAAGCCAGGCTGGGCGCGAAAGACCGGCGCAAGATCGATGAATATCTGACTTCGGTTCGCGAGCTTGAGGTGCGAGTCCGCGGTGCTGGGAAGAACGCCGATCAACAAGAAAAGCTGCCCGATTATCCCATGCCATCGGGCATTCCCGCGGATTATGCCGAGCACATTCGCTTGATGTACGATCTGCTCGTGTTGGCGTTTCAGGGCGATCTGACGCGCGTGTCGACGTTCGTCGTGGCTAACGAGGGCAGCAACCGGGCCTATCCGTTCATCGACGTGCCCGATGGCCACCACGACCTGTCGCACCATGGCGGCGACCCGGAAAAGCACGCCAAGATTCGCAAGATCAATCATTTCCACGTGACGCAGTTCGAGTATTTCCTCGGCCGCCTCAAGAGCATTTCCGAAGGCGAGCGAACGCTGTTGGATAATTCGATGATCCTCTACGGCAGCGGCATCGGCGACGGCAACCGCCACAACCACGACAACCTGCCGATTCTGTTGGCCGGCCGCGGCGGCAACACGATCCAAGCCGGGCGGCACGTCCGCTATGAGAAGCCGACGCCCTTGAACAATCTGTTCTTGTCGATGTTGGATCGCGTCGATTCTTCGGTCGAGACGCTAGGCGACAGCACCGGGCGGCTTGAAGCGCTGACGTAACAGACTCACCGAAGCACGCAGCCCCAATGCACCTCTCGCCAAGAACCCACCTGCCGGCAATATTGCTTCTCATTCCGGCGGCGATCTTTTCTGCAATTCTCGCGGGCTGTGGCCCTGGCGGTTCGAACTCCGGTAAAAGTGGCGGGCTGCGAATGGGCCTGATGCCCAAGCTGATTGGCATTAGCTACTTTACGGCCTCGGAAAAAGGAGCCCGGGCGGCGGCCGAGGAGTTGGGCATCGATCTGGACTACGACGGCCCGGCTGTCGATAGCGCCGAAGAACAAGTCAAAATGATCGACCGCTGGATCGCGCTCGGCTACGACATGATCGCGGTCGCTCCAAACGATCCCGAGTTGATTGCGCCGGCGCTCAAGCGCGCCAAGCAAGCCGGCATCGTCACACTCACCTGGGACGCCGACGCCAATCCTGGTTCGTCGCTACGCGAAACCTTCGTCAATCAAGCGCCAGTCGACGAGATTGGCTCGACGCTGGTCGACATCTTGGGCGAGGCCATGCACGGCGAGGGCAAAGCGGTGATCGTGACCGGTTCGGCCACGTCGCCCAACCAGAACGCCTGGATCAAGGCGATGCACGCGCGATTGGCCGAGAAGTATCCAAGAATCGAGCTGCTCGAAACGCTAGTTAGCGATGAGGACCAAGCCAAAGCCTACCGGCT
>JAYVCO010000417.1:0-3276 GCA_043749935.1 Planctomycetia bacterium | reverse complement strand
GTTCAACTCGTTCTGCATGGTTTCATCCGCGGCCGCTCGCAGCATGCCGGTCGCGATCAGTAACTCTTTCGTCTCGGCGCTAAACGACTCAGCGCTTTGCCAGTCGACAAGTTCGTCGCCCGCCATTTGCTCGACAAGAAATCGGTCGAACGGCTTGTCGCTATTGAACGACGTCGTGACATAGTCGCGATACAGCCATTTGCCGGTCGACACCTTGGCAATTGCCGCGTCGGTATCGTCGCCGATCGTATCGACGTAGCCGGCCGCGTCGAGCCAGTGCCGGCCCCAACGTTCGCCAAAGTGGGGCGAAGCCAATAGCCGATCGATCAACCGCTCGTAAGCCGCCTCGTTCGCGTCCGCCAGAAATTCAGCAACTTGTTCAGGCATGGGAGGCAAACCCAGCAAATCGAAAGTGACGCGACGAATGAGCGTTGGGCGGTCGGCTTCAGCCGAAAGACCAAGCGACTTGGCTTCGAGCTTCGCGAGCACGAACGCATCGATTGGAGTGCGCACTCGCCCAGTCTGCCGTACAGAGGGAAGTGCCGCGAGAGCCGGCTTTCGAAACGCCCAGAATTGCCGGTCCTCGGCCGTGACGACCGGAGCTTCGACCGCCGACAGCGGCGCGTCAGGACTGGCGGTCGGCGCACCGGCTTCGAGCCAGCGGCGGAACAATTCGATCTTAACGCCGGTCAGCGGCAGTTCTTTTTCAGGAGGCATCGAGCGATCGGCGATTCGCGCATAGAGAGGGCTCTCTTTCGCCGAACCCTTGACGATCACCGCACCATTCTCGCCGCCGCGCAGCATCATGCCCACAGTGCGCAGATCGAGGCTCGCCTTGCGCGCCTCCAGCCCATGACACTTGAAGCAATGTGCGTTGAGAATGGGCAGAATGTCCGCTTCGAAAACCACCGGCGCGGGCTCTTCCGCCTTGGCCAAATGCGCGCGGGATGCCACCAAGGCAACAAGCAATAAGCCCATTACTGTCCGCGAAATTAGAGATCTGAAAGGTTCCAGCATGCTCGCCTCGACAGGCCCAACATGACAACTTTCCGCTGGACACTCGCCCAGCGGTCCTGATTCAATCAACCGCGATCACACGATGGCTTTTAGTACGCTCGGGTTTTTGGCACGTTCGAGCCCGGCATAGTGCTCAGCAACGTGTTCATGAGTGTTTTTCAATTGTCGCGTCAGGAGCTTCACGGCCAGCTTTTGGTCGCGTGCTTGCATTGCCTTGAGCACTCGGCGATGGGCCAGGGCCGTGTGTCGTGGATATTTGGCATCGTCGTGGTCCATCTGCAACAGCAACAGACGAATCTGGCCACGCAGAGCCAGCCAACTGTCTAGCAATCGGCGACGGTTGGCCGCTCGCACAATCAGCTCGTGAAATTTCAAATCGAGCTCACCGGCTTCGCCGACCGCGTTGGCCCGCGCCGTGCGGCGGATATTCTCGGCCAGCACGGCCAGTTGATCGTCGCTGGCATTGCGGATGGCCAGCGTGATGGCCAGCCGTTCGAGCGCCAACCGCAACTCGCTGATTTCGTCGACGTCCGAGCGAGTCAACAGCGTGACGACGGCCCCGCGCGCATCGCGGTGAATCAGTCCTTCCTGCAACAGCACGGCCAAAGCATCGCGGACCGGGGCCCGGCTGACGCCCAGCTTGGTCGCAAACTGCGCCTCCGGAATCCGCTGACCCGGCTGCAAAGCGCGGCCAAAGATCGCCGCCCGCAACGACTCGGCCACGCTATCTGTGAGCGTCAGCTTGGTGACTCGTTGCAACTGGGGTGAATGAACGATTTCCATGCAGGGCACCTTCGCGACAATCCGGCAATTGGTCGACGGTCGACCGTGTTCCGATCGTACCCGATCTATGCCGCAAGTCAATGAATTTCGGCTGGCCAATAGAGCTTCAAGGCATTGGCCCCCATCACCCTCTCGCCCTCGGCTGCCGTCCACTTCAAGGCCAGCTGCGGCATCAATAAACTGTGCGCATAGCCACAAGTGAGCAAGACGTGTGGAAAGTCGCTGCCCCAGATGATCCGCTCGGGCCCAAAACAGTCGTAAACCGCGCGAACGAAATCCCAGCAATCCGCAAATGGAAATCGCTCTCGCGAAAAGTGGTAGAACCCACTCGCTTTGATGAACACGCGCGGATGTTTCGCCAACTGTAGTAATGCAAGAAAGCCGGCATCGTTCACGCCGTTTTCTACCTGCGGATGCCCCAGATGATCCAACACGATCGGAACGTCAGGAAATCGTGCGGCCAGGCGATCGGTCGCCATCGAATGCTCGGGACTGGCGAGCACGCTAACGACCATTTTCAGTCGCGCGGCGGTTTCCCAAAGCGCGTACGTCGAGGGATCGCCAAAGATCGTGCTCTCCGCGGGTATCCGCGGCCGCAGCCGCAATCCGCGACAACCCTGCTTCGCCCAATGTTCCAGCCGGCGCTCGGACCCCGGCACGCGTGGATCGACAACGCAAACGGCCGCGAACTTGTTTGGCTCGGCTTGCGCGCAGCCCGCCACGTAACTGTTGTCTTCACCGCGGAAGACCGGTTGCACGAGAACCGCGCGCTCGACACCATGTTCCACCAACGTATCGCTGGCCAACTCGATGGGCACGTCGGTTTGCGGTGGAACGATGGTGTGGATGCCCGGCGTTTCGCCGTCGGCAGCTCGCCACACGTGCAAATGAGCATCAACGACCATCAGCAGCTCGCTTGGTCCCGACAGTTAGGTCGGCGCGCTCGACTTGAATTTTCACCTTACCTCACAACTCCGACCGCTTTGTTCAATGCCGGCATCAACTCGTGGGCGAACAGTTGCATGCTGCGAAGCCAACTGGCTTTGTCGTCCCAATCGTAACTCATCAACACCAAAGTTCCGAAGGTGCCGGTCTCCTCGATCAGCCGCAAAAGCCGTTTCAAGACTTCGTCGACATCCCCTGCGATAATCTGTTCCTGCATCAAATAGTCCAGATTGCAGTCGGCATCGTTCATGTTCAGGTCGCGCTTGTAGAGTCTGCGCCCTAGCCCCTTGTCGAACAGTCTGCCGATGTATTGGTAATTGGACCCGAGCGAATTGGCACGAGCCCGGCTTTGAGCCTCTTTCGTGGTATCGGCCAGAAAGATCGAGCGGGCGACTTTCCAATCCGAACGTTTCGGCTGCTTGCTTGCTTCGAGCGCGGCGGTTTCATACGTCGCCCAGATGTCGGCCAAGACATTGCCTGGAATCAGGCAATGGGCAAACGGAGCGTGCCCGCGGCGCGCGGCGGTTTTCA
>JAYVCO010000416.1:0-13128 GCA_043749935.1 Planctomycetia bacterium | reverse complement strand
GGGATGGCGGCGGGTCACAGTTGACGACCGTAATAGGAGGAATCCGCGTGGTAAAGCAGATGGTCTTTGATGAAGAGGCACGCAAGGCGCTAGCCGCCGGAGTGAGCAAATTGGCCCGTGCCGTTCGCAGCACGCTCGGCCCGCGAGGCCGCAACGCGGTTCTCGACAAAGGTTGGGGCTCGCCCAAGATCACCAAAGACGGCGTGACAGTCGCCGAGAACGTGGAATTGGAAGATCCCTATGAAAACCTGGGTGCGCAGTTGGTGAAGGAAGCGGCCAGCAAGACCAACGACGTCGCCGGCGATGGCACGACCACCGCGACCGTCTTGGCCGAGGCGATCTTCAAGGAAGGCCTCAAAATGATTGCCGCAGGCGCAGATCCGATGGCGCTTTCACGTGGCATCAACAAAGCCACCGAGGCCGTCAGCCAGGCCATCGCCAAGATGGCGACGCCCATCAACGAAAAAAACAAGAAAGAGATCATGCAGGTTGCCACGATTGCCGGCAACAACGATCCGACGATCGGAAACGTCTTGGCCGATGCCTTTTTGAAAGTCGGCAAAGACGGCGTGATCACCGTCGAAGAAGGCCGTCAGTCGGAAACGTATGTCGAGGTCGTCGAAGGCATGCAGTTTGACCGCGGCTATCTGTCACCTCATTTCGTCACCAATCAAGAGCGACAAACGGTCGAGTTGGAAAACACGCTGATCCTGATCTACGAGGAAAAGATTTCTAGCGCGAAGAACCTGGTGCCGATTCTGGAAGCGGTGAGCAAGGCTAACAAGCCGCTGTTGATCATCGCCGAAGATGTCGAGGGCGAAGCCCTGGCCACGCTGGTGGTCAATAAGATGCGGGGCATCTTGAACGTCTGCGCGGTCAAGGCCCCCGGCTATGGTGATCGTCGCAAGGCGATGCTCGGCGACCTGGCCATTTTGACCAGTGGCACGGCCATATTCAAAGATCTCGGCATTTCGCTCGACGCGGTGAAGCTCTCCGATCTTGGCAAAGCCAAGAAGATCACGATTACCGCCGAGGAGACCACGATCGTTGGCGGGGCCGGTAAGAAAGAGGCGATCGACGGCCGGGCCGAGCAGATTCGCAAAGAGATCGAAGTCACCGATAGCGAATACGATCGCGAAAAACTGCAAGAGCGTTTAGCCAAATTGGCCGGCGGCGTGGCCCAGATCAATTGTGGTGCCGCGACCGAAACCGAAATGAAAGAGCGCAAAGCTCTGCTGGAAGATGCCAAGAGCGCCACGCAAGCGGCACTCGAAGAGGGCATAGTCCCGGGCGGCGGCGTGGCGCTGATTCGTGCCGAGTCGGCCCTTTCCAAGCTCGGTCTGACTGGCGATGTAAAACACGGTGCGGACATCATTCGCAACGTGCTCGACTACCCCTTGCGAACGATCGCCCAAAACGCCGGTCACGACGGCGCCGTCGTGGTCAATCGCGTGCGTCAAATGAAGGGCAAGAGCGACGGCTACGATGCGGATAAGGACACCTATTGCGATCTGATTGCGGCTGGAATCATCGACCCGGCCAAGGTCGTACGCACAGCTCTTCAGAACGCCGCCAGCGTAGCGGCTCTGCTGCTCACCACCGAGTCGCTAATCACCGATGTGCCCAGCGAAGAAGAAGAGGGCGGCCATGACCACCACGACCACGGCATGGGAGGCATGGGTGGAATGGGAGGCATGGGTGGTGGCATGGGAGGAATGGGTGGCATGGGCGGCATGATGTAAGCCGGTTGCTTGCCAATCTGTCAACTCGTCGCTCTGATCGCTTTCTAAAACAATCAACTCATAACGCATAAACGGAAGGAATTTTCAACATGGCAAATCTTCGCTTACGTCCCTTGGATGATCGCGTCGTTGTGGAACCTCAAGAAGCTGAAGAGCGCACCGCGGGTGGAATCGTGTTGCCCGACACCGCCAAAGAGAAGCCCCAGCGTGGCAAGGTGGTTTCCGTGGGCCCGGGCAAGCTGTTGGACAACGGCAATCGTGGCCCGCTTTCGGTCGGCGTCGGCGATGTCGTGATCTACGGCAAGTATTCCGGCAACGATATCGAAGTGGCCGGCAAAGACGTTAAGATTCTGCGCGAGTCGGAGATTCTGGCCAAAGTTCTCAACTAACAAGTTATCAATGAACGAATCGGCCTCAGGCCGCTAAAACGAACAATCGACATTCACCCGTCCATCAAATAACGAGGAACCGCCACCGTGGCAAAACAATTGCTCTTCGAAGATACAGCTCGCGCGAGAATGTTGCGCGGCGTTGAAAAACTGGCCGATGCGGTCGCGGTCACCATGGGTCCGACCGGTCGCAACGTGATCATTGACAAATCGTTCGGCGGCCCGACCGTCACCAAAGACGGCGTGACGGTCAGCAAGGAAGTCGAATTGGAAGATCGCTTCGAGAACATGGGAGCCAAGCTGGTCAACGAAGTCGCCTCGAAGACTTCCGACATCGCCGGCGACGGCACGACGACGGCGACCGTGTTGGCTCGTGCGATCTTCAAGGAAGGCACGCGCAACGTCGCGGCCGGCAGCAATCCGATGGCCGTGCGCCGCGGCATTGAAAAGGCTGTCGCCGCAGCCATTGAAAAACTGCACGCCATGGCCAAGCCGGTTTCGCAGAAAGACGAAATCGCCCAGGTGGGCGCGATCAGCGCCAACAACGACCCGGAAATCGGCGCCTTGCTAGCCGACGTGATGGAGAAGGTTGGCAAGGACGGCGTGATCACGGTCGAAGAGGGCAAGACGGCCGAAACCACCAAGGAATTGGTGGAGGGCATGCAGTTCGACAAGGGCTACACCTCGCCCTATTTCATCAACCGGCCTGCCGAAATGGATTGCCAGTTGGAAGACGCGCTGATCTTGATTCACGAGAAGAAAATCAGCAACTTGCGAGAGCTGGTGCCCTTGCTCGAGAAAGTCGCCCATTCAGGCAAGCCGCTGCTGATCATCGCCGAAGACGTCGAGGGCGAAGCGCTCACGACGCTGGTGGTCAACAAGCTGCGCGGCGTGTTGAACGTGTGTGCCGTCACGGCTCCTGGGTGTGGCGACCGTCGCAAGGCCATGCTGGGCGACATCGCCGTATTGACCGCGGGCACTATGGTCAGCGATGACTTGGGCTTGAAGCTCGAAAACCTGGGACTCGAACACCTCGGCCGCGCTAAGAAACTCACGATCGACAAGGATACCACTACGATCGTTAAAGGCGCTGGCAAGCCGGCCGAGATTCAGAATCGGATTCAACAGATCCGCAATCAACTCGAGGCCACCGAGAGCGACTACGATAAGGAAAAATTCCAAGAGCGGCTGGCCAAGTTGACCGGCGGCGTTGCGATCATTTCGGTCGGTGCCGGGACCGAATCGGAAATGAAGCAAAAGAAGGCTCGTGTCGAAGACGCCCTGCACGCCACGCGCGCGGCCGTCGAAGAGGGAATTCTGCCGGGCGGTGGAGTAGCATTGCTCCGTTGTCGCGAAGTGGTCGAAAATGTCCGCTCGCACGCCAAGGGTGACGAGAAGATTGGCGTCGATATCGTGCTGCATGCGTTGTCGGCTCCGATGAAGCAAATCGCCGACAACTGCGGCATCGACGGCTCGGTGGTGGTTGACGAAGTCAGCCAGAAGCCTACCAACACCGGTTACGACGCGAATGCCGGCAAATACGTCGACATGCTCAAGGCTGGGATCATCGACCCGGTGAAAGTGGTCCGCAGTGCTCTGAGCAACGCGGCCAGCATTGCCGGCTTGATGTTGACCACCGAGGCCTTGGTGACCACCCTCGATAAGGACGATAAGGCCAAGAATCGAGTCGAGGGCAGCATCCGCTGAACTTGGACAGAAACATCCTGCGGGCCGCGCCATCGAGGGCCCTGAAAATTGCACGCGGCGGGCCACTTCAGAATTTCTGAAGTGGCCCGTTTGCGGCGCGGATACCACCCGACGGGCGTTTTGCTGCATACCTGTTTCGGCCAGCGCGCTATAATTAAGAAGCACTTGCGTAACCCCCAAGATCTGAACCTTCGCCATGGTGCCAATGGCCGGCAAACGTGATTATTACGAGGTTCTCGGCGTCGAGCGGTCTGCTTCCGACAAGGCGATCGCCGACGCATATCGCAAGCTCGCGATCAAGCACCATCCCGACAAGAACCCGGGCGATGAAGAGGCGATCATCCTGTTCAAGGCGGCCGCCGAAGCGTTCGAGATCTTGAGCGACAAGGAAAAGCGCAATCGCTACGATCGCTACGGCCACGCGGCCTTCGACGGCTCCGCACGGCCCCGAGAGTTTGCCGACGTTAATGACATTTTCGCCGCCTTTGGCGACATTTTTGGCGAGAGCTCGTTTGGCGACTTGTTCGGTGGCGGGCGGCGCCGAGTTAACAAGGGCGCCGACGTGCGCTGCGACGTAACGCTCGACTTGCTCGAAGCGGCCAAGGGAGTGACGAAAACGGTCGAGTTTGATCGGCATGAAACGTGCCCCGATTGTGAGGGAACGGGGGCTAAGCCAGGTTCGAGCCGGGCTCGTTGCAGCTATTGCGGTGGTCGCGGACAGGTGGTGCAGAGTACCGGCCTGTTTCGCGTCCAAACCACATGCCCTTCGTGTCGCGGCGCGGGCTCGATTATCAAGGATCCCTGCGGGGCCTGCCGTGCGTCCGGATTCGTGGCCAAGCGAGTGCGGCGCGATGTACAGATTCCCGCGGGCATCGACGACCAGATGCGCGTGCGACTGCCGGGCGAAGGCGAACCGAGTCCCAATGGCGGGCCACGAGGCGATTGCTACTGCTTCATCACGGTCAAAGAGCATGCGCTGTTCCAAAGAGAAGGCCAGCACCTGGTCGTGCGAGTGCCGATTTCGTACTCGCAGGCTGCTTTGGGAGCTACCATTGAAGTGCCCACGCTATCTGGTGCTCACAACCTGAAGATCCCACCTGGCACCCAGTCGGGAGAAGTGTTCAAACTGCGCGGCAAGGGGATGCCCAATCCCCGCGGGCGCGACGTTGGAGATCTGCTGGTTCAGGTCAATATTGAAGTTCCCAAGGTGTTGAGCCCGCGACAGGACGAGTTGCTGCGAGAACTGGCTGAACAAGAGCACGTGCACGTTAGCCCTCATCGCAAGAATTTCTTCGACAAGGTGCGTGAATATTTCGCGGACGGATAAAGTCCACTCCCGGACGGAGGTTTTGAACCATGGCCAGTAATCGAACAGATCAGACAAACGGCGGCGACGGAACACCCGTGGGTCGCGGCGACGACGCCAACTCGGCGGCGGCCGACGCGGCTCTCGAGGCCGGCGAAATGGAAATCGGCAAGCTCAAAGCCGATTTAGATGACGCCAGCGACCGCGTGCTGCGGGCACAAGCCGAGTTGGACAATTATCGCAAGCGCGCCCGCCGCGAGCTCGAAGACGAGCGACGCTATGCCTGTCTGCCGGTACTGCGAAATCTGCTGCCAGTCGTCGACAACATCAAACGCGCCATTGCGGCGGCCGATAAATCGCCCAGTGGGGCGAACCTGCTGGACGGGGTGAAGCTGATTGCACAAAACCTCGAGTCGGTGCTCGCCCAACACGATTGCAAGCGAATCGAGGCTCTCGGCCAGCCGTTCGACCCAACGTTTCATGAAGCGATTTCACAGCAACCCAGTGCCGAGTATCCACCCAATACGGTTACGCTCGTGGCGCAGGACGGCTACGTGCTGCACGATCGCGTGGTGCGGCCCGCGCAAGTAATTGTTTCAACCGCCCCGGCGGCCCATCAGGCTTCCAAGACCTAAAGCCCCGTGAACCTGGGCGATTGCGCTACAGCGGCGAAGCGAAGAAAAGGAACCAGCGGTCCATGCCAACTTACGATTACGTGTGCGATGCTTGCGGCCACAAATTCGAATTGTTCCAGTCCATTTCGGATCCCGTTCAGCGCAAGTGCAAGGAGTGCAAGAAACTGAAATTGCGGCGCCTGTTTGGCACCGGAGCGGCCATCATGTTTAAGGGCTCTGGTTTCTACCAGACCGACTATCGCAGCGACGCCTATAAGAAAGCCGCCAGCGCCGACTCGAACGATTCAGGAAGCTCGAAGAGCGAATCCGGCGGCGATAAATCTGCGAAAAGCTCGGATAGTTCGCCGAAGAGCGACAGCTCGTCGGGCGAGAAATCTTCGTCCGAGAAAAAGTCGTCGAGCAAGTCCTCCTCCAAGGAAAAGAAATAGCCGCGCTGAAAGCGCAGCTTGTTCTGGTGACGCCATGGCTTCATCTCGTTGTCCTACCTGTAATCAGCCATTCGATCCGGAACAAACCACGGCCATGCCTTTCTGCAGCGACCGTTGTCGTCGGATTGATCTGAATCGTTGGCTGACCGAGGAAATCTCGATGCCCTTGGACAGCGAATTGACCGACGAGGGCCCAGGCAAGAAAGATACTGATCCAGAGGATTAGGCGGGCTCTCTTGGGGGTTCAACACGCGTAGAGCCTCGATAAAAAGCCTGCTTCGCCGGCTTGCCTCACCCTGTTTCCCTATTCTTACCCGGTTGGCTAGAACGTATAATTGCCGCCAATCTCGGCAGTTCTAGATATTCTATTGGAGCCTGGCAAACCAATGGAAGAAGGGTGACCACCGGGAGCCCTGGAAACGCGGGCGTTCGGGATGGTACTGGGTTCCATTGATCAATAAAGCGGGGGCGCTGTTCATGTCAGAAGATCGTGGTACTGTTCGTGCCGTTGCCTGGCTGGAGCTGTTTCCTGCCTTGAGCCTATTCTCGGCGCTGCGAATGGGACTGAACATTCGCGCCTTGCTGCTGGCCGCGATTGCCATCGTTGGCACGTCGGCCGGCTGGCGGCTGTGTGGGTTGCCGTTTCATGATCCTGACGAGCCGGCAGCGGCCCCGTTCGACAAGCGCATCGAAGCCAACCGCATCTGGCCCTGGCAGCAACCGGTCGGCGCGGCGCCGGTCGATCAACTCACTTCGCTCGAAACCTGGTGGCAGCAGAGCCCACTAATTTTTGCCTGGAATGAAATCAGCGCGCCGTTCGAGCGCATGTATACGGCCAACGCCAGCTTTGCCGAGATCGTCTATTGGCTCTTGTGCGCGCTATGGAGCTTGTTGGTGTGGTCATTCTTTGGCGGCGCGATCACGCGCATGGCAGCCGTATCGCTGGCGCGCCAGGAGAACCAGTCGTGGAAGCAACTGACAAGTTTCGTACGCCCGCGTTTCGCCGCCTACTTGATCGCGCCTCTCTTTCCAATCCTGGGAACTTTTTTGGTGGCGATCTTCTTGAGCGTCGTTGGCTTGGTCATGCGAGCCGGCTTTGGCGTGCTCTTGGCGGGTATCGTGTGGCCGTTGGTGCTGCTGGGCGGCTTTGCCATGGCCTTTCTGCTGATTGGCCTGTTTTTCGGCTGGCCGCTGATGTGGGGCGCCATTAGCGCCGAAGGCACCGATTCGTTCGGAGCGCTCAGTCACTCTTATTCCTATACCTATCAGCGGCCTTTGCACTATCTGCTGTACGTTGTGGCCGCGGCCTTCATCGGAGTCCTCGGCTGGTACCTCGTTTCGACGTTTGCCTACTGGACGATCACGCTTAGCAATTGGGGCGTCAGTTGGGGCTCGGGCGTCGCGCGCTTGAACGAGGTCATGGGCCAGTCTTCGGAGCTCGGCTGGCTGGGCGAACGCGGAGCGTCGCTGGTTCAATTCTGGAACCATGGTGTCCGCACCTTGGCACTGGCGTTCATCTTCAGCTATTTTTGGTCATCGACGACCGTGATCTATTTCTTGTTGCGGCGCGGCGTGGATGCCACGGAAATGGACGAAGTGTTCATGCCGGAAGAAAAACAGTTGCACGGCCTGCCTTCGCTAAAAACCGGTCCCGACGGCGTGGCCGAAGTGGCCGATGATCAGGTTTTGGCCGCCGAAGAACAGCACGGCTGAACGGCGTCCCAGTCGAGCAGCGGCCCAGTTCGGCAGCGGCATCACCAACCCTAGCCAGGACCCTTGAGCAATTCGGCCATTTGCGCGTGAAACTGCCCGCGGGAAATCACCACGTCGCAGCCGGCCAGCGTCGCCGCGGTGAGCAACTCTTTGTGCACGTGAGGACCAAACGCCATGATCGTCGCGTTCGACGGGAGCACGGCTCTGAGTTGCTCGACGACTTGCCGAATTTCGAGGCCCGGGTGGCCGAGATCGATCACGACCAATTGCGGTTCCGCCGCCTCGGCTTTCGCCACCAGCGCGTCGGCCGATGAAACGAGATCGACGTGTACGCCGGCTCGCGCGCCCGACACCTGCGATTGCATCATCAGATCGGAGATCAAGGCGACGACGAGCATGATTTACTTTGCCAGGAACTCGGGGGTCTAAACCGCTTCGGGGCCCTGCACCACACGGCCGATTTCAAAGGCGTCTTCGACCGGAAACACGAATACTTTACCATCGCCTATATTGCCTTCGGGGCCGGTCCGGGCCACGGCCATCACCGTCTCCAAAGTCCGCTCAAGAAAGTCTTCATTGACGACAATCTCGAGCGCGATCTTGCGAAGCAGGTTGGTCTTGTACTCGACACCCCGATAATACTCGGTTTGCCCGCGCTGCCGGCCGTATCCTTGCGCGTCGCAAACCGTCATTCGCGTCACGCCGATCGTGGCCAATGCCTCACGCACGGCGCTCAGCTTGGTCGGCTGGATGATCGCAATCACCATTCTCATAAAAGTGTTCTCCGCCAAATCCCACCCCTAAAGCATAACGTGGCCCGGCAGACTGGAACAGGTTTGCGCAGTCGACACTTTTCGCAACCGACCTGTGTAAAAAAAACCGCCCTTCGGGTTGCGAAGAGCGGCTTCGAGTTTTCAGCAGGTAAAAATAGGTCGCCGGCTTTGCCTAGGGCTGGACCAGCGACAGGCGGGCCTCGATCACTTTGTGGATTCTGCTGGACGACTCTTCCAAGTGGGCTCGGCTGTAGGTGTCGAGCTTGGAATTGTTCTTGAGCAGAGTATTCATCCGGCCTTCGAGGGCGGTCAGCTCGGAGTAGGCCACGGTTTGGCAATCTTGCGGAGCGCCCGAGTTGCCCATCGCGAGCTGCGAAAGCCGCTTCAGGTACACGCGCTGCAAGTTGCGCCGCAGGCTGCTGATGGCCGGCTTGCGGTTGGTGAACTCGCCGTCCGGCAGCTTATCGACTTCCGAGAACACGCTTTTCGTCAGCCGCTGGAGCAGTTCCGGCGTCGTCAAGACGTCCTGGTCGGCCGGCACGTGCAGTTCGCTGTCGTGCAGTCGATCAAGCGTAAGCGGTGACATCAGTTGCTGTAAAATACGGCTCTGCCACATCGCGATCACTTCATGTACCGGATAGTCCTGCCGCGCGGGCATCTGGGTGCCCCAATGCGACCAGCGCGTGCCGGCCAGATAGTTATAAAGCTGGGGCGGGAATTGGAACGGCTTGTCGCTTAAGACCTGCTCTTCCAACAGCGTCAAGGCTTCTCGCTGTTTGTTGGCATCGACCACGACAAACGGAGCCTGGCCGTTGGCGTCGCCTTTGTGGGATCGGTTGACGTACATGCCGCCGATATAGCGGGAAACAAAGTACATCGCCTGGCCATGATTGCCCAACAGAACGCCGAACACCTGACGTACTTTTTGATAGCTGTCGCCTTCCTTCGCCGCCTCATCCATGACCTTGGGCCATTGCTCGCTGATGAGCTGAGCCCGCATCTTGGCGTACGCGACGGGGTCCTTGCTCATATCGAAGCGATTCGAAAGCGGGTCGGAGTCGATCCCTCGCGTGTCCTCATCCGTGGAATAGGCCAAAGCCGGATCGCCGCTTTTGGCCGCGAGCTTCTTCAGCTCCGCCAGTTCGCCATCCTTGCCGCCGTGCAGCGGCTTGTAGCCATACTCGATGGCCCACATGTCGTATGGACCGATGGTCGTCGAGAAATAATCTCCTTGCGTCATGGCCTTCGGCATCAGGTTGGCCGGAGCATAATCCATCACCGAGCCGGTCAGACCAGTATCCTTGGTCTTGGCGACGTCGTTCAATTCCTCGATGGTCAGCATCGTGCTGGCTTTGAAGTTGTGACGCAGGCCGAGCGTGTGGCCGATTTCGTGCATCGTGACTTCTTTCAAGCCTTGGCTAATCAGCTTTTCGCGGTCGGCCGGATTGGTCGCACGCGTGGCTAGCACTGACGCCCCAAACGCCAACTCACGGGCCAGGCCGTGGTGCAACTCACAGCCAATCCCGTGCGTATGGCCGTCTTTCTTGAGTTGTTCCTGATAGCTCTTCAGGTCCAGCGGTCCGCCCGTCATTGAGGCGATGCTCTCCTCGGTGAAGTTCTCGTATTCCTGTTTCCAGAATTGGAGGAAATCGGCGTCGAAAATCACGTCTGCGTCGAGGATTTGACCGGTGTAGGGATTCACGCGCGAGGGACCCATTGCAAACCCGGCGCTGGCCGTGATCCAGCGGAACGTGTTGTAGTTGATATCCTCCGGAACCCAATCGGCATTGTCCGGTTGTTGGCGAACTTCAATCGCGTTGGCGAAACCGGCTTTTTCGAAGGCCTTGTTCCATTCGGCAATGCCTTCGCGAATTGGCTTGCGATAGGCGTAGGGAATGGTCTTTTCCAGCCAGAAGATGATCGGTTTCTTGGGCGGCGAAAGTTCGGCCGCGGAATCGGCCTTCTGCAGATCCCAGCGGTTGATGTAGCGAATGAAGCGATCCTCATCCCCCTTGTGCGTCCAGTCTTTGACCACCGTGAGGAAGTATCCCACGCGGTCGTCGGCCAGGCGCGGTTGATAGCCGGTTTGCGGCAGCAAGCTAATCGAGTAGTGAACGTTGATTCCCGCTCCGCGGCTATCGGCGACCGAGTCGATATCCATCATGCCGCTCGATGAATAGGTGGCTGCCACTTCCAACTCGACGTTGTCTTTAAGATCGGTGATGTCGGCCCAGGTTGATTTGTTTTCGGAGAAGACAAAGCCCGGCAACACGGCCGAGATCTGTGGCAAGTCGCCCATGAAGACCGAGCCCAAGTCAACCACGTAAGCGCCGCTGGGGCTGGTTGTGAGAATCGGCAGGCTGAACAACACGCTGTCGGTGAAAGCCAGTTTGACAGCCTTCTCTTGCGGATCACCCGCCGAGGCCGTAAATCGTACGTTGCGACGCACGATCTGAATGCGATCGTCGACTTTGCGGAATTGCCAAATCCAATCATCGCCAAAGTTCCAGCTCATTCCGCCCAGCAGTTGTCCGCGGCCAATGCCCTTGGCAATCGAGATCAGCACGATGAAATCGCGATTCAATTGACCGCTGTTCAACTCGGCCAACAGCCGCGAACCCTTGCGGCGCAGCTTGATCAGGCCATCGAACGTTTCGAAATCCTTGGTGACATCGGCGTAGGGAGGATACTTGGGCGCCGGAGCGGGCGTGGCGGCAGCGGCAGCGGGCTTTTCGGCCGCGGCGGCTGCCGGAGCCGGATCGGCAGCTTTGGGCTCGCTGGCCTCGTCGGCCCGCGACATGGTCCAACTGCCTGCGACGATTGTGGACGATAGTAGAAGAGACGCCAGACGAAAGCGGATACTCATCATGAATGTTCTCGCTGCGGCGAAAAGACGTGAAAAACTACTAGTAAAACGCGTTAGGGCTGGATCTCGTGGGATCAGCAAAGCGGTAAATATATCCTAATCTAACCAGTTCCCAAACAATGCTATGGAGGCGGCATCGAGCTTGGGAAGAGCAGAAAAGCGACTTTTGGCGGGTGTCGGGTCCAGATTCGTGTCCACTTGGGGGTGCGATCTGTATTATACATGACGTTTGTAGGGAGATTGCGAGCATTTCCGCCTCTGAGCCGAGAAAAAAACGCGCATGGCGCTTCCAAGCGATTTCGAGCGAGTGCTGCGGCTCTACCCCGATGATTGCCAGCCGATCAGCGTTGAACCGCTCGTTGGCCATGACGGGTTTAGCGGGGCCAAGATCTGGCGGCTAACCACGCCACGTGGACCCCTTGGTTTGCGGAAGTGGCCTCATGAACATCCCAGTCCCCCCCGCCTGGAGTTCATCCAAGCAGTCCTATGGCACGTGGATCAGGAAGGTTTCCATCTGGTGCCGGTGCCGCTGGAGACCCACCATCGTCATGGTTACGTGCGTCATGCCGGCCATCTTTGGGAACTGGCCCCGTGGCTGCCAGGGATGGCGAATTATCGCCAGAATCCAAGCCCAGCACGGCTCCAGAACGCCATGATCGCCCTGGCCCAATTCCATCAGGCAGCCAGGTCTTTTCCACTCCCGGATACTGGCCCGAGCAGGTCGCCCGGCATTTTGGAGCGGCTCGAGCGGCTCCAATGGCTCATTTCCTCTGGAGCGCTGGAGATCGGCCAGGCCGTTGCCGCCGAACCTTGGCCGGAGGCAGCATTGCGAGCGCGCAGGCTGCTGGAGCTGTTTCCTCTTGTGGCCGCCGAAATCGCCCCCGAGCTTACTTTGGCCGCAACGATTGAGGTTCATTTGCAACCGTGCATTCGCGATATCTGGCACGCGCACGTCCTGTTCGTACGGGACGAAGTTCGCGGGTTGATCGACTTTGGTTCGCTGCGCCCAGAAAACGTCGCGGCCGACATTGCTCGCTTGTTGGGAAGCTTGGCGGGTGACGAGTCGAGCGACTGGCAGCGAGGATTAAGGGCGTATCAATCGGTGCGCCAATTATCAGAGGACGAACTGCGATTGGTCTCAACCTTCGACCGCAGCACGGTGTTGATGGGCGGAATTCAATGGTTGGAATGGATTTACGTCGAGCACCGCGAATTTGCCAATCGGGCCGCCGTATTGGCTCGGCTGGACGAATTCATCGCTCGACTTAGCCATCTAACCGAACGGCCGAAATGATCGTGGCAGAACCCTCTAAGCTGCCAAAGCGTATCAAGGCAAGCGCGATCTTCGAGCTTCATGGTCGCCCGTTCGCCGTTGACCTGCACAATCGGCCCACGCTAAAATAGCGGTCTACTCGTAATACCTTAGTGCATAAGGATATAAGAGGCATGCTCGCGACGCATCGGTCGATTGGTTCTTTCGCCTTGGTGATGATCGCCTTGGTTTGTAGCTCGGTCTTCGGGCAGAATCTCGACATTCTTTCGGGGCAGAAGCTAGACCCTGCGCGGCTC
>JAYVCO010000415.1:0-20864 GCA_043749935.1 Planctomycetia bacterium | reverse complement strand
CAAGCTGACGCCCGCACTGCTGGCCGCCAGCACGAAGCTGCGGTGGGTCCAATCTCCGACGGCCAGCCTCGAACACTATCTATTCCCGGAGCTGGTCGTCCATTCTGCCGTGTTGACCAACATGCGCGGTCTCTATTCGGACATCATCGCCGAGCACGTGCTGGGCCTGATGCTTTGTTTCACGCGCAACCTTCACACCTACATTCGCAACCAGGCCGCGGGCCGCTGGGATCCGCTGGGAGGCGAAGCGGCCCGCGACAGTTTTGCGACGGGGCCGGGCGTCACAAACGCCATCGACCGGGCTCACCGCTGCCTGGGAGATTTGACCCTGGGAATCGTGGGGTTGGGGCACATTGGTTCCGAGATCGCCGGCCGCGGCGCGTCGTTTGGCATGCGCGTGTTGGCGGTCGATCCCGATAAGCGCGGCGTGTCGGCCGGCGTCGAGGAGGTGTGGCCGCCGCACAGATTGGGCGAGCTGTTGGGCCAAAGCGATTTCGTCGTGATCGCCGCACCGCACACGCCTGACACCGAGCAGTTGTTTCGCCGACCTCAGTTGCGTGAAATGAAACGCACCGGAGTATTGATCAATATCGGCCGCGGCGCGATCGTGAATCTGGACGATCTGGTCGCGGCGCTAGTGGCTGGTGAAATTGCCGGGGCCGGCCTGGATGTGTTCGAAATCGAACCGCTGCCGCCGGATCATCCGCTGTGGCGACTGCCGAATGTGATCATCACGCCCCACGTGGCCGGTCAATCGACCCGCGTGGCCGAGCGCCACCTGCACGTGCTACTGGACAACATTGGGCGATTCGTCAGCGGCCAGCCGCTTGCCAATGTCGTCGACAAGCAACGCTGGTTTTAGACGCGCTAGTGTTGTCGGACGAGAATCCCACCGACAAAGAGCCACAGGGCCAGAAATGCGAATGTGGCGATCATATTGACCACTTCCCACGTCATCGTCGACGCTTTCCTCGCCTGACAGAAACGCGTATATCTGAATCGCTGTAAGATTCTTCGACTTCGACGCCCGTCCCGCTGAAAGATGGACTCCGTCGGTAATCGAAGACGGAACTATCGCCCCAGTGCCGGCAGGCGATACAGCTTGCGCGACCGCGCATTCGATTCATTCCGGAGCACGCCGGGGCAGCGCGTTTGCGCCTGCCATGGGCTCATTTAGGCCGGGCGGTCTTGGTTTGACGGGCCTTGCGCTCTCCGCGATTTTTCCAAGCCGAGCGCTCGACTTCCGCTTCGGCGCGCAGTAGCCAGTCCTCCAGCTTATCGAGCCATTCGAGCGCCTTTCGGTCGTGCAAGTCGATTGGCGGAAGTTGCTCCTGACGACACTGGCGCGCCAGATTTCGCAGACGAGCGCAAAGATCCAACACGCGTAAGGAGAGGCCGTCGATGCGCTCCGGGTCGTACGGTACCAAGGTCATAATTTTGGTCGCCTTTTTGAGCACAATGATCGGGACAGGAGTTGCGGCAGCCTGGCACTATTCTATTCGGAACCGGCTGCTGTTGTCGAGTTTCATGCCAATAATTATCCATTTTACGGACACTAAGCGTCGCAATCGCAGATAAAAAGTTCAAACTTATGATCACAATTATGGTTGAAATATGGCCACATTATATTCTAGGATGCGTCCTGCTCAAAACAGACCGCGAGATGACTCGCAAATTCCATTTGAAGAGCCATGCTCGTCAAACCGGGAACAGGACTGATCGCCATGTTTTGCCGACTCTTACCGATTTCCGCTCGCAACCCGCTGGGGCCGCCAACACACCTGTCGGACACAAATTCTGCCCATTTCGATCCATTCGATGACGACCCGACGGACGACTGGGAAGGGATTGAACCGGACCCGCTGAGCGATCCACTCTGGGATCCGCAGGAGCTCGATGAGGACGACGAACCCTTGCCTGAGGGGGGCGATTTCTGGGTCGACCCGGATGAACTCGAAAATTACCGACCACTATCGCGGACACTCCTTAGAGGCTGACAAAGAACTGGACTGATGATTGTTGATTCCCCGGATTTCCCAGCCTGCCGGGGCAGTTGTTTGGCAGCCTTTTAATCACGGGGCCTTAAATCACGGGGCATGACACGATGATCGAATTATCACTCATCAAAGAAGCGGAGCGGTTACTGGCCGAGGGCCAACTTTCACAACGGCGGATTGCCGCGACCGTGGGAATCAGCCGAGCCACGGTCGGCGCGATCGCCGCGGGCAGGCGTCCAGACTACGAAGCGATCCGCGCCGCGCGGGCCGGCGAATTGGAACCCTCCGGTCCACCAGCCCGCTGCCCCAACTGCGGTGGACTGGTCTATACGCCTTGCCGGCTCTGCCAGGTGCGCAGCATGAAAAACCAAGAGGCGGAAGTAGCCCGCAAGGCTCGCCGCCAGGCGCGCCAGCGAGCGGTCGCACGGCTCCTGGCAGCCGTTGCCAGCCAGCAGCGCCAATCACCTCCGGCCGATTTCTATTTACCAGTTGACGGTGCCGGACCATCGGATTGCAAGTAACGGAACAAATCTCGCAGCTCTTGCGGCGCTAGCGTCTCGAGCAAACGCTCCGGCATCAGCGACTGGCTGGACGGCTGGATTTGCTCGATCTCGTCGCGAGCGATAGTGCTCCGCTGATTTTTGGCGTCGACGATCGTAATCTCTTGAGCACTGCTGGCGACAACCAAGCCGGTCAGGATGCGGCCGTCGTTGAGCACGGCCGTTTGGGCCACGAATTCGGGCCGCACGTACCCGCTCGGATCGAGGATATTGACCAGCAAGGCATCGCGATTCTTGCGATCGGCACTGGTCAGATCCGGGCCAACTTTGTTGCCCTCGCCATGCAGGGTATGACACGTCGCACAGTGTTTGACGAAAAGCTGTTGGCCGCTTGCGAGATCCCCCTTGCCATCATTCAGCAACCGGCCCAGCACCGGTACGTAGGCCTGTTTTTCGCCGGGCGTCGCTGGGCGAATCTTGCCCCACTTCTTTTCGATCGCAGCAGCCAGTTGCGCATCGCCGTGGGCCAGCATTTGGCGGACCTGGTCGACCGAGACGTCCTTCGAGTCCAATTTGTCGGCGTTCACGGATTCCACCAACGCCTTTGACCACGTCTTACGGCTGCACAACATACTCACGGCACGCATGCGCACTGCCGGAGCGAACTGGGCGTATCGCGACAAAAGCTGTGCGGCAATCGCGTCATCGCTAAAGTGCTCGAGCGCCCCCAATGTCGCCAGCCGAATCGTGTCCGCTCCTTTCTGAGTTTCATCCAAAAGCACAATAAGTTGCCCGGCCGTTTGGGGCACTGCGGCCTGGCCCACGGCCGAGATAAACGCCAGTCGCACGGCCTGAGGCTCTTCGAGGTTCGCCATGCGAGTTAGCGCGCTGGAAAATGCCTGTTGATTTCCGAGCCGCAAAGCAAACCGCGTCACCGTGGGGTCCGTGCCTTGTTCATTCCAGAGCTTCGCCAACGGCGCTTCGAGCGCGGCCGGCACGTTGGGCAAGCGCCTGCCCGAGAGACCTTGCTCCATGCCGGAAACCAGCAACCGCACGTCGTCGCGGCGCGGGGCCATCGCCAGCAACCTGGCGCAGGCCGCATAGCCAGCGTCCGATTGCTCGGCCATATAACGCTGGGCGAGTCGCTCGACGATCGTGCCTTGGATGAGCGGCAACGCCCATGCTTCGCTGGACGAAAACATTTCCAGCACGCGATCGCGATCCGCAATCGCCTTGTCCTCGACGGCCCACCACAGCAAAAGCGGAATGTGCAGATCAGCAACATCTTCGTTGTGACGGAAGAGTTTCTCGACGATCGGCAACCCATCGTCTCCGCTGAGCCGCTTGCAAGTGCAAGCCAGTTGGCTGCGAACCGTGGCGCTCGGCTCGCTGACGGCTAACCGCACCAGCCGCGAGTGAAGCTGCTTCGGCAATGTCCGCCGCTGGTCATCGCCGATCAGCCGCACGGTCCAAGCCCGAACGTCGGCGCTTTTGTGATCCAACAGTCGCAGCGAAACGGCGTCGTTCCAACCGCCGCTGACGTAAAACGCCCAAAGCGACTCAAGTGCCAGGTGTTCATCAGGCGAACCGAAGACCATACGTTCCAGGCGGCCCAGGATCGCCGGGTCTTTTCGCTCGGATAGTATTCGCCGCGCCTCGCGCGCATACCAGGCATTTTTGTGCGAGAGCAAATCGACCAACTCGTCGCTCGATCGCTTTGAAAGATCGAAATTTTCCACTTGCTTCGTGCCGCGATAAACCAACTTCCAGATCCGGCCGTTACTCTTGTCCCAGGTGTCTTCGGGTATGACATGATTGGCACGCTGGTCGTACCAATCGGCCACGAACACCGAACCGTCGGGGCCCGTGAGCGAATCGATCGGTCGAAACCAAATGTCGTCGGTCGACAACAGCGTGTCGACATAATGCGTCTTGAACGTCGAGCGATCGGCTTCGAGCGTGCTCCAGTACACCGCGTTGGAAAGCAGATTCGGACCGATGTACGCGTTGCGAAAAGTTTCTGGAAATGCTCCGCCCTGATAGACGATGCCGCCGCAAGTCACGTGTCCGCCGGCGTGGCCCGTGTGTTTGACGTGCTCGAAGTACCCATACGTGTGCGGGTTGTGTAGCGGTCCGTGCTTGGAAAACCCCTTGATGTAGTAGCCGCCTTGCACCTGGTGCAGGCAGAGCGCGTCGCCCCAATTGGTTCCGGCGATGACGTTGCCGTGACGATCGAAATCGAGTCCCCAGGTGTTGCCGCCCCCTTCGGAGAACAGCTCGAACCGTTTGGTTGCGGGATGATAGCGCCAAATGCCTTGTTGAAAGCCGATGCCGCGAATGTTGGCCGTGACCGTGCTGCCTTGAGCGCCATACAGCCAGCCATCGGGCCCCCACTGAATCGAATTGACCACGGCGTGCGCGTCTTCCAAGCCAAAACCAGTAAGCAAGACTTCGGGGTCGCCGTCGGGCACGTCGTCGCCGTCACGATCGGGATAGAACAGCAGGTACGGCGCTTGAGCCACGTAAACTCCGCCGTTGCCAAGGGCCAAGGCCGAAGCGAGATTCAGTCCGCCGACAAAATCTTTCGTCTTGTCTACGCGCCCATCCCCATCCGTATCTTCCAAGATCGTGATCTTGTCCGCTCCGCGTGGACCTTTGGGCGGCGGTTCGGGAACGCGGTCGTATTTGGTGCGCAAATAGCGATCGACATCGACCGGCTTCAGACCGGCAGGGGCCGGATATTGCAGATATTGAATGACCCACATCCGACCGCGAGAGTCGAAGGTCATCGTGAGCGGCTGCCGCACGTCGGGCTCGCTGGCGAACAGTTGCACCTCAAAACCGTCGGCAACCTTGAAATGCTTCTGTGCTTCCTCGGGAGTTAGCGCCTGCGCCGGCAGGTTTTTGGCGACGCTCAGCAGTGCGACGCACACGCAGATGCCGATCGTCAACCTCGATTTTACGCTAGCGAACACGTTCCGGGCCTCAGAAGTAGATTGCAATTGGAGCCGCACGCATCTCGAACAAGGCGTGTTACTTAAGGGTCGTCAAATAGGCCAACAGATCGGCCGCATCTTGCGCCGTGACTTCGCTCAAAATTAATTCCGGCATCAGAGACTTTTGCAGCGCCACGAGCGCGTCGATTTCAGCGGTTGGCACGCGAACCGATTGGTTCTTCACGTCCTTGAGCACGACGTGGTCGGCGGTTTTCTCCGTTACAAAACCGGCATAAACCTGACCGCTGGTGGTTTCGAGCAGGTAAGGAATGAATTCGGGTGCGATCGCCTTCGAGGGTTCGAGAATCGTTTCCAACAACGCTTTGCGCTCATACTTTTTCCCGACGTTGCTCAATTCCGGGCCCAGCGAGCCGCCGAATCCTTGTACGGCATGACACTGTTTGCACTGCGCGGCCGAGCTCTTATCGAAAATGATTCGGCCTCGGTTCGGATCGCCCGACAGGGCCAGAATCTCCTCGGCGGAAATGGCACTGCCCAGCTTTTTCGGTCGTTCGGCTTCCGGCATGAATTTTTCGTACAGCACGCGCACATTCGAGTCGGGATGCGACAGGGCCTTGGCCACGACCAGTTGTTTCAAGTCCGCGGGCAATTGGTTCTCATCGATCAATCGCAGCAGCACAATCGCCCCGCCGGTCGAATCGACCAGCCGCTCGGCGGCATTCTTGCGATGTGAAGCCGGAAACTGTTCGCCAGCCAGTATCTCTCGCAACATGCGTATGTCTTGCACGTCGACAATCCCGCGTAAAGCGGCCTTGGCCACCGACGGATTGGAATCGGCCAGCAGCGTGCCGAGCGCGGCAGAAATGCCGGGCGGTTTCAGTTTTGCCGCCGCTCCGATTGCTTGTTCGCGCACCGATGAATCGATGTCGGACGACTGCGCTAGTTTTAGCACGTCTCCAGAAAGCGCGGTCAAGTGCATTCCAACAATAGCGCGCAGTGCCAGCGGGCGCAGGTTCTTGTCATTCAGAAGCCTGCGCATCGCACTCGTAAAACGCTCGTCTCTGGCCATGGCAGACCAGCCGCCACGACTGTTTACATTGGCAATCACCTTCTCAAAAGCGTTACGGCGTAGTGCGGATGGCGCGACATTGCTCTCCGCCAGTTTTAGTAAGCCCCAGCCGGCTTCGATCGAGGGAATGTTCACGGCGCTTTGCAGCAATAGGTTGGCCGTTTTTTCGTCCAAATCGCTTTCGCCAAGTTTCGCCAGCAGGCTTTCGGCCGCCCGCTCGGGGCTCAGCATTTGCAACAGCGGAAATTGCTGGACCGACAAGGGTCCGCTCGTTTCCAAGCGAGCCAACAATTGTTGCTTCCGATCGCCGGCGGCGATGTTGATCGCTTCGAGCTGATAGCGGTCGGTGCCGTCATACGTGACCGCGATTTGAGCCAGAGCCGCAGCGGCCTTCTCGCCTTTGAGCGTGCGGATGGCCAACAGCACCTCGCGCCGAACTTCCGGCGCGGGATCGCTGGCCAGGTTCAAGATCGCGTCGCTATATTCCTCGCCATGCCGCCGCAAGATTCGCACACCCAACGCCCGGTACGTCGAATCCGAAGCTTTCAATTGCTCAACCACCGTACTACGAGCCGCGCCGCCGATCCGATCCAAGACCCACAGCGCGCGGGCCCGGTTGTTTGGCTCGACATCGGCCGGCAAACCTCGTAGCGCCGCCGCGCTCGCCTGGCCATCCTTCAACAGCCTTTCGCGGGCCAGAAATTGGGTCGCCAGGTTGGGACTCTTCAAGCCCTCGATCGCGTCGGCAACGTTGGCATACGGCCCCGGCTTTTCGTGCCGCGTGAGTTTCTTATCCTTGGGTAGTAGCAAAAAAATCCGGCCTTGCTCGGGATTGTTATAGCCATGCCCGCCGACGCCGCCGTCGTACCAGTCGGCAACATACAGCCGCCCGTCGGGACCCGTCGAAATATCATCGGGCCGAAAATAATTGTCCCCCTGATTGCTCAGAAAGACTTCGTTCGTCCCTCGCATCCCGAATCCCGAAAGCGAGTGGCGATAGACGCGGCATTCGCGCGGACCACAATCGGTGTGCAATGTCGCGTTCTTATATTTCGGCCCAAAGGCGTCCCCTTCGTAGTAGCAAATGCCGGTGGGAGAACCAAAGCCAGTAACTACGGTGGCGGGAACATAGCCGGGTATGTATCCGCGGAAATGCCAGTGCTCGCGGAAGGGCGTGTCGGCTGACAGGCGCCCGGCGAGGTCCTGCTTGCCGAATGGCGGCCCACCGAACCAGCCGTAATTGCCTCCTTCCATGATCCAACAAATCCGCACGCTCTCGTTGCCATCGTTATCGTTGTCGCTGCAAAAAGGTTCGCCGAACGAGCTGACGCAGATTTCGTAGGGATTGCGAAAGTTGACGGCGACGGTTTCCAGCTTGCTGCCGTCCAGTTCGCCGCGCAACATGGCGCCCCATTGGAATTGCACGTGCGAGCCGTCGGTGCCTTTGACGTTGAAGCCCGTGTCGCCGTGCGACATCCACCATTTATGGTCCGGCCCCAATACCAGGCTGTGCGCGCCGTGGTCGTGATTGCGACCGCCGAATCCGGTGAGCAACTTCTTCGGCGGGCCGTCGGCTTTTAGATCGCCGTTCTTGTCTTCGTAGACCCATAGGTCGGGGCTCGTCGCGACGTACACTTTGTCGCCTGCCACGCAGATGCTCATCGGGGCAAACAGGCCCTCGGCAAATACCGTGACCCGATCGGCTTTGCCGTCGCCATTCGTGTCTTCCAGAACTTTGATCTTGTCGGCTGGAGGGTTTTTGGCGCCGCCCCGATACCACTGGATCTCCGCGACCCACACCCGACCGTGCGTGTCGACGTCGATCGCGGCCGGGTTCGTAATCATCGGCTCGCTGGCAAACACCGAGACTTCGATGCCAGGCGCCGCCTTCAACGTTTTCAGTTCCTCCTCGGGGGACAATTGAGCTCGAGCCGACGAGGCCAATACCAGAATCATGGCCGATGCCAGTCGAACAACGCCGGGCAAGTTGAAACTCATGGAAGGCAATCCTGTAGGCATGACGATCTGGCGAGGGGCCGAGGCGGCAAACGAGGAGCTCGGCCAGGCGCAAAGCAGTGTGCCGTCCTAGTATAGATTGGCCCGACGGGGCGATGCAAACCACCCGAGCAGACCCTCAGCAGAAAGGGAGTCGCGGGCCTTACTCCTCTTCGACGCCTTACTCTTCTTCAACGATTGTCAGATCCTCGGCCACCGACAATTGGGGATCGACATTTTGCTGGCCGGCGATGTAGAGCCGCCAGGCGTCGAGCTGTTCTTGTGTCAGCGTGTTTTCGCGCGTGATCTCGTGTTTCAATTCCTTGTGCGTGCCCGCCACGTTGACGTGAACGGTCAGCCGCCCGTTCTCCTGATAGGCGAACAGCACTTCGATCGGTGTTTGGGCTGGCAGCTCGGCGGGCAGGTCGCGAACCACGCACTTGCCGATCTGCGAGCAGTCCTCGGGCGAGGCGCTTTCGCCTTCGACGATTTGCACCAGGATCGATTTCTGTCCCGTTTTTTGCGTGCGGAAGATCCGCTTGGCAGTGACGGGCAATTGCGTATTGCGCGGAATCAGGATTGCATTGCGCTTGCGCTCGGTGCGCGAATCGGTGGCCACCACGCCCAGGCTGTGCGAATTAACGTTCTTCACTTCCACGAGCGGCTGCTCACCCCGATCCTTGGCCAGCAGAACCGCGGCGTGCAGCGCCGCGCCGTGAGCCACGGCTTCGTCAACCGCCACCGAGGCGTCGGGCTCCTTGCCCGAAAGTTGCCGCAGCATGCGCGCAACCATCGGCATGCGCGTCGAACCGCCAACCAATAGCACGGTATCGAGGTTCGACCAGCCCAACCCGGCGGCTTGCAGGGTTTGCTTGGTCGTGAATTGAGTGCGATTGAGCAGGTCCTGCGTGATCTCTTCGAATTTTTCGCGCGTGATTTCGACGCGCACCGCCTGGCTCTTGTAATCGCAACTGATCGAGACCTTGTTGCGTGCCGAAAGGGTTCGCTTCGCATCCTCGCACTCGCGCCACAATCGGCCAGCCGTGTTGGGGTCCTCGCGCGGATCGAGCTGGCAGGTGCGAATGAACTCGCGCGCTACATAGTCGACCAGCCGCTGATCCCAATCCTGGCCGCCCAGTTGCACGTCGCCGTCGGTGGCCAGCGCCAAGAATTCGTTCCCGCGGATTTCCATCACCGTGACGTCGAACGTGCCGCCGCCCAAATCGTAGACCAGCAGTTTCCGCGGCGCTTTGGCTTCGCCCTTGCGGTTTAGAAAACCCTTCAGAAATCCATGCGCGATCGCGGCCGCGGTTGGCTCGTTGATGATATCCAGCACTTCGAACCCGGCCATGTAGCCGGCGTCTTGCGTGGCCTTGCGGCGCACTTCGTCGAAATAGGCGGGCACCGTGATCACGACTTTGCGGAAGTCGCCAATTTGCCGGGCCGCGTCGTGCCGAAGCTTGTTGAGGATGAACGCTTGCAGCGCTTCGGGCGGATAGCGGCGGCCTTGCAGATTCTTGTGAAACATGCGCTCGCCCAGCTCGCGCTTGGCGCACTGCGCCACGTGTTCGGCTTCGGTCGAAAGTGCCTTGAGCGCCTCTTTGCCCACTACCGCCTGGTTACCCTCGAACAACACCACGCTCGGCGTGACCAGGTCACCCTCGGCATTGACCAGTGTGACGGGCCGGCCGGTCTCGTCGATGTAGGCGACCGCCGAGTAGGTCGTGCCCAGATCGATCCCGACCGCGGGCGTGGTAACTGGTGTGTCGTTCGTCATCATTTCAGGCAAAAGAAATGGGCCTATTTCTCGATCCGTTCGCCGCGTCGCTGGGAGTCCGCGCTGACATTGGCACGCTTACCCCAGGCCAGGCAGCCACAGGTGGTACACGTTCCACTCCGGCCGGAGGATCAACAATATATAGTAACCTATCGCCAGCCCGAGCAAGGAAAACAGCAAGAAACCTGCCGCGTTAATCAGATTAACCAGCATTTTCTGCGAGGGATCCTGACGTTTTCGCTGCGCCCGATCCATCGAACCTGGGTCCACGTTGACTTGGACATGTTCGAGCGGCGGTGGACGGCGGCCCAAGGGAGGCGGCGGCTGGGGCTTCTGCCAAATGTCCGGTCCAGGCGCGGGAACCTCGATCGGACCTTGCTCGTGGTTTTGCTTGTGCTCGGCCACATAAGCATGAATCGGTTTGAGTCCCTCTGGGCCAGCGAGCAGATTTTTCCAGTCGTCCAGTTGCTCCTCGCTGAGGCCCCGCTCGCGCAGCACCTCGAATCTCAGCAACTCTCCCGTGTTGGGAATCGTGGCCTTCACTTGCAGCCGGCCTTCCGCCGTGAACTGATATTGCATGTTCGCGCGCCAACCCTTGGGCAGTCCCACGGGCAAGTCCCGAATCACGACCTCGGCAATTCGCGAGCACTCGTCCGCGTCGCGGCTCTCGCCCTCCAGAAGTTGCAAGGTGATCGACGTTTGATCCGGTTGCTCGATCGCGACCGTCGAAGTCGTCGTGCAAGGCAGCTCCGTGCCGCGGCGAATCAGCACGATGTTTTCTCCATGCTTCGTCTCCGGATCGATCCACTCAACCCCCAGACTGTGGCAGGTCATATTCGTGATCTCGACCTGGACTTTCGACGGTCGAGCCTCGCGCTCGGCCAACCGTTTTTCCGCCAACAGCGCCGCGCCCCGGGCCACGGCTTCTTCGGGATGGATGTTCAAAATGGGCTTTAGCCCGGTGAGCGTCTCGAGCATTTTGCCGATCATCGGCATCCGCGTGGCACCTCCGACCAGTAGCACATGCGACAAGTCTCGCCAGGCCAGCCCGGCGTGCGTCAAGGCTTGTTCCGCCACGCGGCGGCCACGATCAACCAGATCGGCCGTCGCCTCTTCGAACGCCTGGCGAGTCACCGTGATATCGGCCGAATTTGAGGAACGCTCGATGCGAACGCGCGCCTGAGAACGCGCGGTGAGCGTTTGCTTGGTTTCCTCGGCGGTTTGCAGCAGGCGCCTGACGCTGATCATGTCGTAACGGGGGTCCTCGCCAAATTGCTTGGCAAACTCGGCCGCCATCGTATCGGCCAGCCGCGCGTCCCAATCGCGGCCTCCCAGGCGGGGTTCTCCGCCGACCGCCAACGTGCGCACGCGCCGTGGTTTGATTTCCACGATCGCGACGTCCAGCTTGCCGCCGCCGAGGTCGAAGATGAGCGCGCGGCAGCCTGGCTTGTCGCCCGTGGGCGGCTGAATATAACCCTGGTTTTCGGCGAACGAGAGCGCCGCGGCGAGCGACTCGTCGATCGTTCCCAACAGGTCGATGCCCGCGATCTGTCCCGCATCGAGCAGCGCGCGGCGCTGGCCTTGATCGAAACAAGCGGGCACCGCCAACACGACCGCCGGGCGGCCCCGGTTCGCGGCGGCCAGATCATCCGTGAGCCGTTTCAGCAGGCACGCCTCGATGACCTCGGCCGGAAGCAGTTCGCCATTGATGGCCCGCGAATAGGCCGCTTGTCCGAGATCGCGCTTCACGCATTCGGCAGCCCGGCTCGGTTCCATCGAGGCGGCATGTCTGGCCGCGTTGCCAAAGACCAGCTCGTCGTCCTCGAAATAGACGATGCTGGGAATCAGCAAGTCGCCCTGGGGATTGCGCGCCATCGTGCTGCGGCCGATATCGTCGACCAGAGAAATGGCAGAGCACGTGGTGCCCAGATCGATTCCTACGGCAAAACTTGGCGGCATCGGCATAACGCAACAAAAGATTTGGCGCTGTTACGAGCGGCTGCCAAGAAAACCCCTAGGATGGGTGCAGCGCCAGCGCCGGAACTTTGACTGTAACCGGCCCTGGGGCGGCAAGCAACCGCACCCTTTTTCGACGCCCGGCGTGCCGACTGACAATGGCCCGAACAGCCGGTTATGATGAATTCAGTCCACAGTTTCGGCAGTTTCTTTGTCCTTTTTTATTTGCCGCCCGCATGAGCAAGTCTCAAGACCCGCCGCGCTCGCGCCACGACGTGCGAATGCGCGGGTTCGCCCAGCGAACGACGGTGCCGGAGGCCTTGGCCTGGTTGGACGCCCAACTGCAGACATTGTCCAGCGAAAAGGTATCGCTCGAACAGGCTGCCGGACGCGTCTTGGCCACGGCGATCGCGAGCCGGTTCGATGTGCCCCTGTTCGATCGTGCGATGATGGACGGGCTGGCCGTTAGCGCGGCGAGCACCTTGGGAGCGAGCAGCTATAACGCTCTGCCACTCGAAATCGTCGGCGAGGCGTTTCCGGGCCGGCCCTTCGAGGGTCACATCGGATCGGGACAGGCGGTGAGAATTATGACCGGCGCGCCCATGCCGCCAGGGGCCGATTCGGTCTTGCCAGCGGAATTGGTGGACTTTGACGGAGCGGTCGCGCGAGCGCTTGGCGAAGTTGCACCAGGAAAACATGTGGGGGCCAGAGGCGAGGATGTGGTTGCGGGAACCACGGTGCTCGAAGCGGGCCGCCGTTTGCGCCCGCAAGATCTGGGTGTGCTCTCCTCGATTGGCGCGGAAATGCTCGATTGCATGCGGCGGCCGCGCGTGAACATCGTGATTACAGGCAACGAGCTGCTGCCCTGTGGATCGCAACCGCGAGGCTTTCAGATTACCGATGCCAATGGCCCGATGCTCTCGGCACTGGTGGCGCGCGACGGCGGCGAGATCGTGCGACGCACAATGGTCGGAGACGATCGGGCCGAGATTTCCCAGGCGCTTTGCGAAGAGGCCGACGTGGTGATCGTTTCGGGTGGGTCGAGCGTGGGACAGGAGGACCACGTGCCGATGATCTTGGCGGAGCAGGGGGAGTTGGCAATCCACGGCATCGCCATGCGGCCCAGCAGTCCGACCGGCATGGGGCTGCTTGGCAATCGGCTGGTGTTCTTGCTGCCCGGCAATCCGATTTCATGTCTCTGCGGGTACGATTTTTTCGCCGGCCGGGCCATTCGGGCGCTGGGCGGCCGGGCCTTGGATTGGCCCTATCGCGAAGCGCGTGGCCAGCTCGCCCGAAAAATCAATTCCGAGATCGGCCGGGTCGATTATGCTCGCGTCACCTTTCGCGACGGCCAGGTGACTCCGCTGGCCATCGGCGGGGCGTCGATCCTTTCGTCCGCCGTGCGGGCCGACGGCTTTCTGGTGATTCCCGGCGATCTTGAAGGCTACCCGGAAGGGGCCCTGGTGAACATCTTCTTGTACGATTCAACGGTGTAAGGGTTAGCCGTCCTATAATGAGCGTCATGACTGAACCGTCAGCCAAACCCCGCCGCCGCTGGCTCCGCTTCAGCTTGCGGACGTTGCTGATTGCCGTCACGATGCTTTGCGTGTGGCTCGGCTACGAGACCACTCAAGCCGTCAAGCAGCGGCGGGCCGTTGAGTTGGTCAACAGGATCGGAGGAGAAGTTCACTATGCCCATCGGCGCGACGCCAAGGGTAACAATAATCCAATACTCGAGCCGTGGGCGCCTCGTTGGCTGCGCGAGCTGGTTGGAGAAGATTACTTCGTCACGGTGTCGGAGGTGCATATTCCCGCCTACCGATATTTAAACGGCCAACCTCCTTGGCCGGTCACGGCGTTGAGCGACGAGGATATCGAATGCCTGAGTGGCCTGACGTGGCTCAAAGAGTTATTCCTCGACAATGTGGCCATTACCGATGACGGCCTGCGCCGACTCAAGGGCCTGACAAACCTCGAATCGCTCTTTCTAGGGAGTTCGCAAATCACCGATGCCTCGATGGAAACGATTTGCGGATTTACTCGGCTCAAGAATTTGACGCTGGGTCGCAAACGCCCGCCGCTCGCCGCGGGCGTGACTCGCGTGACTGACGAGGGACTGGCACGGCTGACGAAGCTGAAACACCTGGAAACTTTGGGGCTTGATGGCACCTGTATTACCGACGCCGGGCTAAAGCAGGTGGCCAAGTTCGCCGACTTGCAAATTCTTGTTTTGCAAGAAACCGCCATCACCGACGAAGGGCTGGCCGAACTGAACGGCTTGAAGCAACTGCGCGGGATCGTGCTTACGAATCCAAAGATCACTGACCGAAGTCTCCAAACGCTGGCCTGTCATCCCAATCTGGACTTCGTGTCCCTCGACGGCACGAGCGTAACCGACGAGGGGCTAACGTATCTCCGTTCACTAACCAAGTTGGAATACCTCGGCCTGAACGGGACTGCGGTCACGGGCGAGGGACTGGCCGGGCTGACGACCATCGAGCGGTTGTGGGTCGACCATACCCGCGTCTCGGACGAGGCATTAAGACACGTCGGCCAAATGCCCAAGCTCCAAATGCTCAGCCTGGAAGGGACCGCTGTCACCGATCTGGGACTAGATCATCTGCAAGGACTAAAGTCCCTCTTGTGGATCGACTTGAACGACACCCAAGTCACCGACCAGGCTCTGGTGCGCCTCGGTACAATCCCGATGACGCACCTCAGCCTCGAAGGAACAAAAGTGACCGAGCCAGCCGTCGACAAGTTTCGCAAGGCCATGAAAATCAAAGTCGACACCGACGCCAAACCCGATCCAAATCGCGGACGATAACCACGAACAAACCCCGAATCGATTGATGGGATCCGACGAACAATTCCTCGAAGTCATTGATTGCGATGAGGCCCAGCGGCGGTTTCGCGCGGTCCTGAAACTCGCCCCCTTGGGCGACGAATTGGTCGAGCTGCACGGCGCGCTCGGTCGGGTGTTGTCGCACGACGTCGTGGCCCAGGTCGATGTCCCGTCGTTCGACCGCTCGAATGTCGATGGCTTTGCTCTGCGCGCCGACGATACCTACGGGGCCCAAGAAGAACGTCCGCGAACGATGAAACTGCTCGGCGAAGTGATCGGCACCGGCGTGGTGCCCACGATCGAGATCGCCACTGGTTCGGCCGTTTCGATCGCCACCGGCGGCATGTTGCCGCGCGGAGCCGATGCCGTGGTAATGGTCGAGCACGCGGAAATCGCGGGCGATGAATTGTCGGTGACTCGCTCGGTGACGCCCGGCTCGGGCGTGACGTTTGCCGGCACCGATATCGCCTGTGGCCAGACAGTGCTCCGTCGCGGCGAACCATTGACCAGCCGCGAGACCGGCGTGCTGGCCGCGATCGGATGCACCAGCGTGCGCGTCTGGCGGCGTCCACGCGTGGCGATCCTCTCCACCGGCGACGAAATCATTGCGCAGGGCGAACCGATGCGCCCCGGCATGGTGTACGACTCGAACTCGCGAATTCTGGCCGATGCGGTCCGCGAGCTCGGCGGCGAACCCCTTTTGCTGGGCATTGTCCACGACAATCTGGAACAACTCCGGTCCGCGCTCGTGGATGCTCTGACAAAAGCCGACGTCGTGCTGTTGTCCGGCGGCACGAGCAAGGGTGCCGGCGACCTGTCGTATCGCGTGGTCGCCACGCTCGATTCGCCCGGCATCGTGGCCCACGGCGTGGCGCTCAAGCCGGGCAAGCCGATTTGCCTGGCCGCACACGATGGAAAACCGGTCGTCATTCTGCCGGGCTTTCCCACGTCGGCGATCTTTACCTTTCACGAGTTCGTCGCGCCCGTGATTCGCGCTCTGGCGGGGCGCGACGTCGAACAGGTGGCCGCGGTGCGAGCGCGGCTGGCCGTGAAGATCAATTCAGAAACGGGCCGCACCGAATACGTGTTGGTGGGTTTGGTCGCGGATGTCCAGGCCGATGAACTGGTGGCATATCCGATGGGAAAAGGCTCCGGCTCGGTCACGACGTTCAGCCGGGCCGACGGATTCGTGACGATCGGCCGGCACGAAGAGCTGGTCGAAGCCGGGACGGTCGTCGACGTGCAACTTCTAGGGCGCGACGTGCGGGCCGCCGATCTGGTGGTCATTGGCAGCCATTGCGTCGGACTCGATTACCTGCTGGGCTTGCTGCAAGACCAGGGCTTTCACACGAAGTTCTTGGACGTCGGAAGCACGGCCGGCCTCTCGGCCGCGACCCGCAATGAGTGTGACCTGGCCGGCATCCACCTGCTCGACGTGAAAACGGGCCAATACAATCACCCTTACATCACCGGCGCGTTGACGCTCGTGCCCGGCTATCGGCGTTTGCAGGGGTTCTTATATCGCGCCGGTGACCAACGATTCGAGGGACTCGATGCTTTCGGGGCCATCGCTCGGGCAAAGCTCGACCCAAACTGCCTGATGGTCAACCGCAATCAGGGCAGCGGCACGCGGATTCTGATTGATCGGCTGCTCGAACACAGTCAGCCCAACGGCTACGCGATTCAAGCCCGCAACCACAACGCCGTGGCCGCCGCCGTACTGCAAGGCCGCGCCGACTGGGGCGTGGCGATTGAATCGGTAGCTCGCCACGAAGGCCTACGCTTCCTGCCGATCGGCGACGAGCATTACGATTTCATCGTCCCGCAAAGCCGGCTCGAACGGCCAGCGGTGCGAGCATTCCAAGAACTGCTAGCCAATTCGCAGGTTCGCGAGCACCTCGCCGGCCTAGGGTTGCATTCGAATGCCACTTGACGTGCACGGGACGTTGCGACGGACCTTAAACGGCCAGCTCGGGCACCAGCAATTCGCCGCGCCCTACGGCTACCATGTCGCCGTGGTAGGTGCGGTACTCGGCGGACAGCAGGGCTTCGTCGACGGCGAAGTCGAGCTTGCGGAGGTGGCGAAACAGGAGTTGCAGGATCAGTGGCTTGTCGCGGCCGCCGGCGCGGAAGGTGGGAAGCAGCTTGGGTGTTTTGGGGCCGAACAGGCCGATCGTGCCGCGGCGCATGCCCGGGCCGGGCCGGATGCCGCACTCGCCAAACACGAAAATACTGCCGGCGATCATATTGATGCCGACGAAATCGCCGCAGCCTCCGCCGACCGCCAGCAAGCCTCGTCGCATCGTATGGCCGATCTCGTTGCCCACGTCGCCGCCGATCAAGATCGTGCCGCCGGTCATGCCGCGACGGCTGCCGCGATAGGCGGAGCCGATCAAGTGACCCGCGCGGCCCCGCACGTGGATCAAGCCGCCGCGCATTTCGCCGCCGACCCAATCGCCCGCGCTGCCGGAGACGTGGATTTCGCCGGCCTGCATTTCGCTGCCGACGTGCCGGCCCGCATCGCCGTCGACATGGATCGTGCCCTCGGTCATGCCCGCGCCAATCCAGTGCACGCCGGCCAGGTTGCCCTCGAATTCGAGGCGGCTGTCGCCGGCGCTGCCGGAAACCGTGAAGAAATCAGCCAGCGGCAGCTTTTCGTTGCCATGAAAGATCTGAAAGCGTTCGATATCGGCCAATGACAAGTCGCGGATCACATTCGGCGTAAATCCCTCGACTTCCACCGGGATTTTGGTTTGGCCTTTGTAGACAAGTCGTAGCGGCATGGGTCGCGTATCGCGGGAAGGATTGGATTGGCAGTTCTGGTGGGAACGTCGAGTATAATCCAGCGGCGAGCGGCATAATAGGACGGGTCTTTTTCTCAATCGGTCGAAAGCAGGACCAGTGAAACGCGGCGGCATCATTCTGTGTGGCGGGCGCAGCAGCCGAATGGGACTGGCGAAGCTGGCGCTCCCCTTTGGACCCGAATTGATGCTCGAACGGATCGTGCGGCTTTTGGGCGAGGTCTGCCGGCCGATCGTGGTGGTGGCCGCGCCGCAGCAGGATCTGCCGGAACTGCCCGCGGAAGTTATCATCGCCCGCGATCGCCGCGAAGGGCGCGGACCGCTCGAAGGTCTTTCGGCCGGTTTGGCAGCGCTGCCGGCCGATGTCGAAGCGGCATACGCCACGAGCTGCGACGTGCCGCTGTTGGTGCCGGCCTTCGTCGAGCGCATGTTCGATTTGCTGGGCGATCATGCGGTCTGCGTGCCCGTCAGCGGCGGCTATCAACATCCACTGGCCGCGGTTTATCGGCCGAGCCTGGTGGACGTGATCGAACAACTGTTGGCCAGCGATCGCATGCGGCCCGCATTCTTGTTCGACACGGTTTCAACGCGCCGCGTGGACGAACAGGAACTGATCGACGTCGATCCGCAACTCTCGACGCTAGAGAATCTGAACCACCCCGCCGACTATCTGGCGGCTCTGGCCCAAGCGGGCTTCACCGCAACGGACGACGTATTGGCCGAATTGAAGAGACTCAACGCGACTTGACCGCGACCATCAAGCGACTACTCGCAGGCAATCGTTTCGTGCTCGTGCATGTAGTCCTCGGTCACCGGATAGTTGCGAAAGCGGATCGAATAATACTTTTCGAACCACTCGGCGATATCGGCCTCGACTCCCTTGTCGTAATCGGGCGACACGTGCAGGGTTTTGCCGCGGACCGGATCGCGGATTTCGCCCAGCTCGACGATCACTACGCCCGCCTTGATGACGTAGCGGGGCAACTCGAACATGACTTCCTTGTTTTCGTGCGGCGTGTAGATCGTGATATCGGCATCGGCCCCGGGCCCCAGATGCCCCTTGTTCTTCAGGCCCAGGATTTTCGCCGGGCCCGCGCGCGTGATGATGCAGATTTCGTAGAGTGAATATTCGCGATCCAAATCGCCCAGCGACGAACGTTCTCGCACCGCCGGGTTCACCGTGTTCAGCACGTCGTTGCGCCAGGTGCGATCCATCAACAAGCGCACGATCTGCGGATAGGCCATGAACGAGCCGCCGTTGGGATGATCAGTGCTCATCACCACGCGCCAGGGATCGTCGACCAGCAGATACCACTCCAGCCCGATGGCCCATTGCAACGAGTGGATCAGGCTCTTGTTCTTATATTCGATCGGCGCGATGCCGCAGCCGGCTTCCATTTCGGTATCGCTGGAAAACCATTTGCTCTTGTAGATGTTGCTGAGGTAATAGCCCAGCGGGCCGTCGCCCGTCATGCTGGTCGTCTCGCCGAACATTACCTGGCCGACGTCGATCGTGATGTTCTTGTGCTCGTTGACATACTGGGCCAACTCGACGGCTTTGGAGTTGAACGTGTTTTCGTCCCCGTCGCCGCCGCCATAGCTGTGGAACTGGATATGCGTCAGGTGCCCACCGTGCCCTTCCAAGGCGCGCATGGTTTCGAGCGTGGTAGTCCAATTGCCCGGCAGCCCGAGGTTGTTGGCGTGGATATGCAGCCGGTGTGGAAGCTTCAACTCGTCGGCGGCTTGTGCCAACCCGCGAATGATCTGCCGCGGCGTGACGTCGAAATGCTCGACGAGCGAATCCAGCGAACTGACGTTGCCCCCTTGCTGCTGTTTCCAGACCTCGACTCCACCCGGGTTGACCATCTTGGGCGCGTAGCCCTTGGCGGACGATAGCAGCCAGCCCAGAAACGCCTTCAGCCGCTCGGGCTCTTTTTCTTGCAGCGCCCGCATGATGTAGTGATTGTTGCCGACCAGCACATAAAAGCCCTTGTCGATGCAGGGCGTGTCGTCGAATTCTTCGTGGACGTGCCGCGCCGCCAACGGCGGAATGGCCGCGTCGAAGGCGGTCGTGTATCCCATGCCGGCATACTTATAGCCGGTCGCGAACGTGCTGGGCACGCTGCCCATCGTGCCGCTGTGCGTCGTGGCGGTCCGCATTACGGGCTTGGCGAGTCGCTTTTCTTCCGGGCGCATTTTGCGAGCCACGTTCACCTTGGGCCCGGCGATGTGGCAGTGCATATCAATGCCGCCAGGCATAACGACCATGCCGCTGGCATCGAGATGCTTGTCGGCGCGGACTTCGGGATCGGTCGGCGCGGCGACAATCTTACCGTTCTCGATCCACAGATCTTGAACCTGACCATCAATGCCGTGCAAAGGATCGTAAATCGTGCCGCCCGAGATTCTGAAAAGCGAGTTGGCCATGAATGGGATGTTTTTGTGCGGCTGGTTAAATTTCGACGCGGACTAAGCCCGGCGGCACACGACAGAGTAATATGTGAGGGGCGGTTGTCAGCCGACTGTCAGGGAAGCCGCACGGCCGCTTTGAGTTGTTTGACTCGGCGCTCGATGCCCGAGAGGATTTCGAAATCGCTGGGATGAGGCGAGTCGAAGGCCGGCCGCAGCGGAATCGGCACGTCGTCCATGCGATAGACGGTTCCAGGGGTGTTGATGCCATACGTCGCGGTGGTAAAGGCGACGGTGGCGGCCCGCGTGGTCGGGGTCTCCTTGGGATCCAGCGCGATAAAGGGAATCGCGGCCAAACGTTCGCGGGCAGCCTGGCTGAAGTTCGCCATCGGGTCGCTGGCGATGATCATGGCCGCGTCGGCTTCGCCCCGGGCCAACGTATCGGCGGTCGTATACTCGCCGGGATTGAAACGCGGATAGCCCCGCGACAAATTGACACCGAACGGATAGCCGGTCTGCCACGAAACCACGTTGTCGGCGCCGGTCACATTACCGTGG
>JAYVCO010000414.1:0-4727 GCA_043749935.1 Planctomycetia bacterium | reverse complement strand
ATAGCGACGTAAGTCGGTATTTTGCGAGCCGTGCGGAGCTTGGCTCCGTACTTGGCGAGGTTGGAAAATGCCACGAGGGCATTTTTCAACGGACTGCTAGAATAGAGTCGGCCGACGGTGAGTTCGATGAGCTGGGAGATGGGGGAGCTGTTTGATGAAAAGGGTTACGACGAGAACGGTCTGTTTCGTGTCCACCTTGTTGCTTGTCCCCGGTGCTGCAGCCGCCCAGGCTTCGCGAGTTGACGCGAAAACAAAATCCGAGCCAAAGGAAGTTGCCACGCCGGTTACGCCAGTCAAGCCGGTGCCAAAGATAGAACTGAATACGGCCACCTCCGCACAACTGCAGGACACGCTGGGGCTCGGGCCGCTCCTGGCCAAACAGGTGATCGCTAACCGGCCTTATGCCTCGATCGACGACCTCAAGAAGGTCGGGCTGTCGCCATCCATGATCGCCAAGATTCAGCCACTGGTTTTGATCGCCGGCAAACCGGCGGCTAATAAGGCTCCACCGGCTGGGCCGCCGATCGCGGGCAAGTCGGCACGCCCGCCTCAGCCGACGAAAAAGCTCGATCTGAATAGCGCCCGGTTATCGGAAATTCAGGATCTGCCGGGCATCGGACTCCAGTGGGCGCCACGGGTCTTGGCCGGCCGCCCTTATGGCAATGCCGACGACTTGCTGCGAATCGGCATTCCTTCCAGCGCCGTCGAGAAGATCCGCCCCCTGGTCTACTTCGGCCCCGAACCGCCCCGCGGCGAATAGGCTTTCGTCGGCCGATGTTCTTTCCGGCAGAGTGTCTTCGCCGCCGCTGCGCGGATACAATGGGAACTTGACCGAATCCCCAACCTCGCACCTTCCGTTGCACGAGAGCACGACCATGAACGAATCGAAATTGAAGCCTGAAGACTATGAGCGCATGCCCGCGGGCATGGCCATGGACGAAACCGACATCAACCTGCGTGCCCACTTCAGCCGCATGTCGGACGAGAAGCTGTCGGAATACAACCCCACCTGGACCGACGAACAACTGATTGCCTGGGACGACGAGAATTTCCGCGACGATGGCACGCTGTTTTTGATTTGCAGCGAGCGCGATGTGGATATCGAAGAATATCGCCGCGTGCTGACCGAGCACATCCGCTTTCGCTACGCGGACAAGGCAAAGTAGCGGTCGCAGTTGTCACCTAATACCGACACCGCTCGCTGTGGACTTCGTACGCCTTGTGCCCCTTGATCGGCTGCGTGGCGTCGTGACAGTGCAGGCAGGAATGATCCACGGCCAGGTCGCGGTGCTTCTTGCTCGAACCGCTGTGAACGTCGTGGCAACTCAGGCACGTTACCGTTTCGCGGCCGTAGACGACGACGTCGCGCACGTTGTCCATCACGTGCCGGTCGGCCGGGTTGAGCTTGGCGTCGTCGGCCTTCGCGAAGTCGACTTCGAAATCCTTGAACAGGTTGTCGCCGGCCACGAAGTTCGCCGGATAGGGCAATCCGGATGACTTCGACTTGCCGAAGCGCACGTGGCATGAGGCGCAAATCGAGGTGACCGCGGCCGGCGAGTCCTTGCGCGCTTTAGCCAGTGCCATCATTTTCGGCTCGTTGGCGTGTTCGGCGGGCGCATCGCCGTGGCAGGCGTAGCAGTCGAGCGAAACGGTGGCGGCCGATTGCGTCTCGGCATTGACAGCCGTCATGTGGCAACCCGCGCACGCAGTTGCGAATGTCGAGTCGTCCCAATGCGGTTTCTCCAGCCCTTCGAGCCGGGCCCGGCGTCCTCGGCCGAACGCGGCGCCCACCGATAGCAGATCGACTTTGCCGTAGGCCGCGGAACGTTTCAGAAACCGTTGTGCGCGCATATCACCCAAAATCAGTTGCACTTCGGCCGCCAAGGGCTTCGTGGCCGGGTTGCTTTCGAGCGCGGCCATCGCCGGCTCCTCGGCTTCGGGCTCGCGAATCGTGCGGTTGTGCTTATCACGGGGCCAGGTATTGCCGACCTGCACGCGGTGGCAAAACAGGCATTCGCCCCCCTCCATGTACTCGGGCAAGTCCCGGCCCACATGATCGGTGCCCCAGGCCGCCGGGTCGAGCAGCTTCGTGCCGGCCGGCGGAGCCGCCAAAGACACTCGCGGGCCGGAACCGTCGAGCAAGAGTTCCCCCAGTCCGAGCATCGCCACGAGCCCCAGCGAGGCGCTGGGTATCCATTTTAGAAGTTGCAAGGTTCGGCCGCTCACCCGTGGGATTCCTCTTATGAAAGCTTTACGCACCAAAGGAAAAACGCGGCGCAAGTTCTTTGGAAAAGATCTTGCGCCGCGTTCTCTGCGCGTGCTTAGACGTTCGTGTCGTTGCGGACCCAACCGTATGCGGCGTTTTCACGCGTGCCGCCCATATCGAGGTACGCGGTTTTAAGCTTCTGTAGCCCGTCCTTGGGAAGGTTTTTCCGTTTTTCCTCGACGTTGACGCCGTAGAGCTTGGCCGCGTTCAAGCCGAAGATCTTGGCCTTGTCTTCCTTGGTCACCTTCTTATAGCCGAATTTCTCGCACAACTCGTCGGAGATCTGGAATCGCTTGAAGGCGTCGATCGCCCATTGCGGCGAACCCCACCACAAGCAGTCGGTGCCCCAGATGACGTGGTCGGCTCCGTATTCCTTGATATTGCGGCCGATCAAATGTTGGCACATTTCCGGATTGTAGATGGCCAGCGTGCCGAAGCTCGAACCGATTTCGGGATAGACGTTGTTGATCTTAGGGTTGCGCTGCTTGATCTTCATCAACACGTCGTGCCAGGCGAAATCGCCGGTCGCGGCATTGAAACTGCCGGCAAACTCGGGCTCGGTCGGACTGTGTTGCATCGCGGAATGGTAGATCACGAAGTTAAGATCAGGATGATCCAGGGCCGCCTTCTCGACGTCCTTCGGATTTGCCAAATGTCCCAGCGTCCGCGATTGGGCCGAAAAGCCCTTGTGAACGCTGAACAGCTTGAGTCCCATCTGCTTCGACTTTTCGTAGAAGGGATACGTCATTTTTTCGTCGTCGAGCTGGAATCCGTTGCCGCTGCGACCCGGATCGGTGTGGCAATACCACTTCCACGAATCGATGCCGTAGGTTTTCAGTTCGCGTTCCATCTGTTCGAACAGCGCTTTCTGGTCCTGGCTGTTCGTCTTCATGTCCCAGTAATGGTTCGGCGCACAGTTGCCCTGACACAAGGCGCGCTGGCTGCCGGCCATCTCGTTGATGTCTTTCTTGCGTTGCGACATCAGCCAACTGGGCAACACGCCGCCGCCTCGCTTGGGGCCCTCCAGCGGTTTGCCGTCTTTGTCGAACTGCGCTTCGCGACCCGGCACACCCGAGATCACGAGCATCGCCGTCTCGCTGTCGAAGTACATTTCTTTGACAAAGTTGGGGAACGAATAGGCTTCCTTGTCGTTCGACAGCTTGAAGCCCATGTTCTTGACGAATTCCATATTGCGGAATCCGATGGCAACGCCGTTGGTGAAGTGCGACTGCACGTCGATGACGAAGTATTCGCTCTTGGGATATTTTTCTTCGTACGCGCCAGGCTCGTTGGTTTCAATTTCGTCGACGGCCCAAGCCTTGTTGCCGAAAACCATGTTGTTGGCCAAGAAACAGGTGGCCAGGCCCATGCTGCTGGCCATGAAGCTGCGGCGCTCCATGCCCAACTTCTTGGACTTCTCCTCGGCCATCGTGCCGATCAGGTACTCGACCTGCTTCTGTTGTTTCGTTTGCGGCCGGGGAATGAATTCCTCGTTCGAGACGACTTGGGTCGGCATCGCGGTCTCGACCCCTTTTTTTCGATCGCGCACCCATTTTGGAATCCACATGGAATATCACTCCTGATATCTGAAGAAGTCGGCTGTGCTAGTTGAATGACGGGGCTGGTTGAATGACTGGGCTGGTTGATTGAAAAAGCTCGAACCGCGATCGAGCGCAAACCTGTTGCGCGGCGGTTCGATTCGGACGGCTGGGGGCCATTATAGATCGGACGGCTGGGGGCCATTATAGACTGGTGCGGAAAACCGTGTAAAACGAAAAATCCAACCCAATCGAAAAAGCTGGTGCCCTGCCAGCCTCGGCCGCCGTAAGCATACCCGGGCCGTGCGAGCCAGGTTTCAAGGTCTCTCGCAGGGGCGCAAAAAAACACCATTGCGCGAGGCAATGGTGTTAGGGAACGTGATTTCAGTAGGTTGTGAGCAGGGGCCTAAAACGACGGGGTGCCAGGTTCGTCGCTGGCGACACCGGCCGGAGTATTGGCTGCGGGAGCCTGGTTGTCGGGTGCGGCCTGGTTCTGTGCGCCCGACGGTTTTTCGCTGGCCTCCTTGGCCGCCTCGACCGCGGCGGCCGGCAACGGAGGAGCCTCGGGCCACTTGGCCGCGAAGATGTCGCGAACCTTGCGCGAGCCAAGATCCTTAGGCGCCAGCGTCAAGGCTTTGTCCAGTTCCTTCACGGCCTGCTTCGGATAGCCCAGGTAACCAAAATGGAAACCCAGCAAGAAGCGGAGCGCTGGCGAGTCTGGCTTGGTGTCGCGGGCTTTTTCCAGGGATTTCAATTGGTTCGTGTAATCCTGGATGTTGCCATAGAGCTCCGCGTACTTGGAAATCACGATGCCCCATTTGTCTTCCGGCAGCATTTGCATTCCGGCCTGCGTGGCGCCGGCCGCTTCTTCATATTGGCCCGTCGCAAATAGGGACTGCGCGAGCAACATCATGATCCCGCCG
>JAYVCO010000413.1:0-15249 GCA_043749935.1 Planctomycetia bacterium | reverse complement strand
GGATCGAATTCCAAGCCCAATCGCGCGGCAAACTGGCCGGGCCGGGTAAATTCGGGCGCACCCTCCTTGTGCGGAAGCGTGATTGCCGAAGGCAGGCTCGAGTGCGGGGGCCGTTTGAACGAAACGACCGATGCCATCGAAGGCCAATCCGTCGGCTCGGGCTTGCGGGCATTGAGCAGCCGATGGAACGACGGGTCCGGCGCGTGGCCGGTTAGATTGTAATAGTAGCCCGCGTGGTGATCGCCCGTGCCGCGACCAAAGTCACCCAATGACCGCACAATAGCCAGGTGGTGGGCCTGTTTGCCCAGATGCGGCAAATGTTCGCACAGATCGATGCCTGGTGCGCTGGTCTGGACCGCACGAAAGGGCCCGCGATATTGATCCGGCGCGCGGGGTTTCATGTCCCAAGTGTCAATATGCGAAGCACCACCGCTGAGCCAGATCATGATCGTCGACTTGGCCCTCCGTCTCGACCCGCTCGTCGCACCCTGGGGCGCGGCGCATGCCAGGTTGGTGCCGAAAAAGCTCAGGCCCCCGGCGAGCAGAAACGCACGTCGATCGATCGGAAAATGTTCGCCACGAGAAATCCGCATGAAACTATTCTCATCCGCAGGAAGATGCCCGGTTCCACGATTGTAACCATTTCTTGCAGCCAGAGGCGACCCGGTTTTCGAGGCAGCGTGTTGACAACAACTCGGCGCCAGGATAACATTCGCTTAAACGAATATGACAACTAAAACGGCCACTCGTGTTGACGTACTGTACCGGACATTCGCGGATCGGACCCGATTGCGCATTCTGCACATGCTGCGAGGTGGCGAGCTATGCGTGTGCCATATTGTGGAAGTGCTTGACGTGCCGCAACCCAAGGCATCTCGCCACTTGGCATATTTGCGAAAAGCTGGGCTAGTGCTTGCCCGGCGCGAGGGACGTTGGAGCTACTATCGTTTGGCAGCGGCCCGAAACAAGTTGCATGAGTCATTGCTCGATTCGCTCTCGTATTGTTGCAAGGGAATGCCCGAGCTTTTGAAGGATGATGAGCGACTAGGGCGACAAAGGCAGTGCTGCGACTAAAAAAATTTCCGTTATCACATTCGTTTAAGCGTATGACTCGCGTCCTTTTTCTCTGTACTGGCAACTCATGCCGAAGCCAAATGGCGGAAGGCTGGGCCAGGCATTTCGACAAAGTCATACCGTCGTCGGCCGGGCTGAACCTCAATCCGTTGAATCCGTTTGCCGTCCAAGCCATGGCCGAAGCTGGCGTAGACATCAGCCAACAGCGACCGAAGCACATCGACGAGCTTCAAGGCCAGTTCGATTGCGTTGTGACCGTTTGCGATTCGGCCAACGAAGCTTGCCCGGTGTTGCCCGCCAACGTCAAGAAAATGCACGTCGGGTTTGACGATCCTCCGCGTCTCGCCTGCTTTGAAAAAAGCGAAGCCGACAAGCTCCAAGTCTACCGGCGCGTGCGTGATGAAATCCGCGCGTTTGTTGAACGCTTGCCCGAGGCATTGGAGCAATCATGCGACTAGGGTTTCTCGATCGCTATTTGACGCTTTGGATTTTCTTGGCGATGGCGCTAGGCGTCGGGCTGGGTTACTTCGTTCCCGGTGTTCAGGGCTTCATCGATCGCTTTCAGGTCGGAACCACGAACGTCCCGATTGCCATTGGCCTGATCGTGATGATGTATCCGCCGCTCGCCAAGGTGCGCTACGAAGAGCTTGGCGACGTGTTTCGAGATTGGAGAGTTTTGGGACTGTCGCTCGTTCAAAACTGGGTCATCGGACCCGTATTGATGTTCGCGCTTGCCGTGCTGTTCCTTCGTGACTACCCGGAATTCATGGTAGGTTTGATCTTGATCGGACTGGCTCGTTGTATCGCGATGGTCATCGTCTGGAATGAGCTAGCGAAAGGCGACAGCGAATATGCGGCCGGACTGGTTGCGTTCAATAGCGTTTTTCAAGTGCTGTTCTACAGCCCGTATGCCTGGCTCTTCCTCACGGTGCTACCGCCCCTGTTCGGGCTGGAAAGCAACGCCGTCAACGTCAGCATTAGCCAGATTGCCAAAAGCGTATTCATCTATCTGGGCATCCCTTTCCTGGCGGGCATGGCGACTCGATTCGTACTGCTCAAGGTCAAGGGACGAGAGTGGTACGAACGATCATTCATCCCCACAATCAGCCCCATGACGCTGATTGCATTGCTGTTTACCATCGTTGCCAGGTTCAGCATTCAAGGCGGGCGGATTGTGTCTGACCCGGCTAGCGTGCTGCTGATCGCTGTTCCGCTATTGATCTACTTCGTGGTCATGTTCCTTGTCAGTTTCGCGATGGGCAAGGCAATGGGCGCGGACTATTCAAAGACCGTGACGATTTCCTTCACGGCGGCTAGCAACAATTTCGAACTCGCGATTGCCGTGGCTGTTGCCGTGTTCGGTATCAGCCACGGGGCAGCGTTCGCTGCCGTAATTGGGCCACTTGTGGAAGTTCCCGTCATGATTGGCCTGGTGAATCTCGCGTTCTACTTTCAGCGTCGATATTTTGGTCCCGAGGTCGTTGCAATCAGGGAGTCTTGAGATGTCCATCGAAGAAATCGTGCAATCGAAATACGGTGAAGTGGCCACCCGCGGACTTTCTAGCAAGCAAGCGGGCGTGAAGGCCGTGGCCGAAGCGTTTGGTTATTCAGCCGATCAGCTCGCCTCAATTCCGGCCGAAGCCAACATGGGCCTTTCCTGCGGCAATCCCACGGCCTTTGCCAGCCTTCGCGAGGGCGAAACCGTGGTCGACCTAGGATGCGGCGGTGGCTTGGACGTGTTCCTGGCAGCCGCAAAAGTCGGCCCCCAGGGCCGGGCCATTGGAATTGACATGACACCCGAAATGCTGGCCCTGGCTCGCACGAATGCAGCCAAGGCTGGTCTGGCCAATGTCGAGTTTCATGAATCGACCATCGATCGTCTGCCGCTGGCGGCCGGGACTGTCGATTGCGTGATCAGCAATTGCGTCATCAACTTGGCGCCGGACAAACCGGCCGTCTTCCGCGAGATTGCTCGCGTGCTCAAGCCGGGCGGACGGCTGGCCGTCAGCGACATCGCGCTCAAACAGCCGCTGCCAGCAGAAATTGGCACCGACATCTTGGCATACGTGGGCTGCATCGCCGGCGCGATAGCGATCGAGGATTACCGCAACTCACTAGCTGCCGCGGGCTTCGCGCACGTCGAAATCATTGACACCGGCGCGGACCTCAATGCCTATCGGATGGTCGAAAACCAATCCGGATGCTGTTCGCCCGCCATGGCCTGCGAGCCGACCGAGCTCCACAAGCGTCTCTCAGAACTGTTCAGCCGCTACAACGTCAACGACTATGCGGCCAGCGTGAAGGTCTATGCGGTGAAGCCATAAGTGCCTGTTGACCCCAGCCCCAACGCAACTTTTCGCAGATTCGATCCGGAGCAAATCCATGGCGACTTACATCGAAAAGCCCACCAAGATTCTCGCCGCGGGTCAGCCTCCCAAATCGATCGAAGAGTTTGTCGGCCGAGTCAACTCGAAAACTGCCGCGGTCAGTATCGCCCGGATGGTCAGCCCGCAGGGTTGGAGCGAACCGGCGCAAACGCCCGAATTCGACGAATACACGGTGGTCCTCGGCGGCAGTCTGCGCGTTCAACTGGCGAATGAAGAGTTTGAAGTCACGGCCGGCCAGGCGATCATCGTGGCAGCCGGCGAGCGTGTCCGGTACAGCACTCCGGCCGCCGGCGGCGCCGAGTATATCGCAGTCTGCCTGCCCGCCTTCTCGTCCACGCTGGTCCACCGCGAAGAGTGAGACAAGCGTCATGTCTTGCGGACTGCCCAAAACCGGTCGTTCCTGGCTCCGAGTGGGATCGGGGTTTCTTCTTCAGCCGGTTGCGGCCGTTGAAGTGCTGAAGATCATCTTGCTGTGCATCGCGTCGGCCGTCGCGGACGGCATTGTTCACGATCAAGTCACGGCCCGAGTTTGCGTCGAATACTTTACGATCGGGCATCCGCCGTTAGTCGACACCGAATCACCAACGCTCTTGGCATTCGCTTGGGGCTTTGTCGCTACGTGGTGGGCCTGGGCAATTCTCGGCGTCCCGGCCGCACTGCTCTCGCAACTTGGCTCGTGGCCCAAGTGCAGCGCCGCTAGTTTGCTGCGACCCATCGCCCTGTTGTTGACCGTCATGGCCTGCTCCGCGCTGTTGTCGGGCGTCGTCTTCTATTGGCTAGCCAACACGAACCGAATGGTCCGGCTCGAGCCGCTTGCCGAGGACATTCCCGCCTCGAAGCACGCCGACTTCATAGCTGACAGCGGCGCACACCTGGCTTCGTACGGAGTTGGGTTCGTGGGCGGAATGACAGTCTGCGCCTGGATCGTGTTTCGCCGCTGGCGGGCCGATCGCACCTTGCGAGCTTTGAGATAGGTTTCCCTTCGGTATCCTCCCTCCTGACCCCGGCCCCGAAACGCCGCTACAGTTTTTTCATGCGCGGATGCTACAATCAACCGCATGAGCGAAAGCCGCCAAACCATCGGCCGTCGAGTCCTGCTTGCAGAGCTTGCGGCTGGAACCCTGTATGGATTCTTTGTTGTGGCCTACGCCTGGGATGCACCGCCGGCGGTTCGGTCGGCAGCGGGCATTTTAGGAGGAACGATCTTCCGTTTGGTGTTCTTCGCGGCCATCCTGGGGCTGTTCAATCTCGCGATGCTTCAAGGCAAAAGCGGTCACCGAGCTCGCGGTCTAGTCCTGCTAGTCGGAGCGGTCCTTTTGTTGCCGATACTGCTGCTGATTTCATTTCCGCAGTATTGATCCCGCAATTGTCCAATTTCAGACTGTCTACCCAGAAAAGGCCAGTCTCCTTGAATTACCGCCATTCACCCCAATCCCGAACCCCCAACCTCTACTTGCCAAACTGCAGATCGGCGAAATTCAAATAGCGGAGCCAGTCGTAGTCGGTCAGTGCGTGTTTGCCGACGCGGATGTGGTAGCCGATGGTCTTGCCGATCGATTTTCCAACCGGCGGCAGCTCGGGTCCGGTGGCCTCGAGGCCCGGCTTGCCGAGCAGGCGATACACGGGATCGGCCGCGACGGCCGCCAGGAATTCGCCTTTGGGATCGGCCCAGCGGTCTTCCTCGGCACTGGCGATGTAAACGGGTCGCGGGGCGATCAGTGCGATGAGCTCGTGTTGATCCACGGGAAGCGAATCTTCTTCGAGCGCGTACTTGGAAAAATTGCCGCAGAACCAATGCGGAAAGACGCGCGTAATGCGGCCCACAGTTTCGCCGAAATTGCGACGACTGAGCGCGGCGCCGCCGCAGCCCGAATTGTTCGAAATGACCAGCGCGAACCGCGTGTCTTCGGCCCCTGCCCACAGGGCCGTTTTGCCCATCCGCGAATGGCCGATCACTGCGACCTTGTGGGCATCGACGTCGCGGTCCGTTTCCAAGTAATCGAGTGCCCGGCTAAGGCCCCAAGCCCAGGTGCCAATGGCGCCTGATTCTTCCGGACCAGGCGGTCCCATCTGCTGCGAATAGAGGGCTTCGAGCACGCCTTCGCGAAAAGTCGCTTTGTCATCCGGGCAAAAGTCTTTCGCATCGAGCGTGGCAATCGCATAGCCCCGCTGCAAAATCGTTTGCATCAGTTCGGCGCCGGGAAGTTTCTCGCCCACGTCCAGAACGAGCGGCTTGCCCGGCACTGGCTCGTCGGCCGAGGTATCGAACAGGTGCATGCCCACAAACGCGGGAACAGGCTTGGCTGCCCGGGTGGGCACGAACAGCGTAATCAAAAGCGAAGCCGTTTTATCGCCATCGCCAGGTAGCTCGATGCGAATGCGTTTGCGAGTGGCCTGGCCGTGGATGGCGCCGTGCAACGTCTCGACGAGGTGGAACTTGATCGCCTTGGGTGCGGGGAGCCGTCGACCATAGACTTGGGTCTCGAAAAGTTCGAGTAGTTCCGATCGGCGCTCGGAGCGCCACAGGGCCTCGCTGGTTACCGCACGGCCGTCGCGCATGACCAGCGGGTCGGGCAGCACATATTGGACAACCTTCGACTCATCGTAGTTCGTAACTTCGGATCTGACGTCGGGCGGTTGCGCCTGTCCCTTCAAAGACAAGCCAACCAGCAGACCCACTGCCAACAAGATGTGAATCGAGGGTGTTTTTATGCGTGACATTTCTTGGTCCATTCGCGACAACGGCCGCCTAGGGGAGCCGAACATTTTCCTTACCGGTCGACCCCACTAGATTAGCAACGGCGATGGGTGAGTCGCCATCATTACCGAGAACAAATAACATTTTTTTTGGGCGCGGAACCGCTGGCTTGGCTTTACAATGGGGGCCGTGCTGGACTATTGGGGTGTCGGCTGGAGCTAAATCAATGATCGAACGAGAAGATCGAGATGCCGTGACGATCGTGCGCATGGCACGCGGCAAAGGCAACGCGCTGAACGTCGAATTGCTCGCCGCGATTTCGCAAGTGCTCGACGAAATCGAGCGAAGTGCTATTCGTGCAGCCGTGATTACCGGGCAAGGCAGCGTCTTTGGTGCGGGCGTCGACCTGACCGAACTGATTCAGGGCGGCCCCCAGTACGTGCGGCGATTCATACCGCAGATGGTCGAGGTATTCAAACGGCTGGCCACATTTCCCAAGCCGCTGGTGGCGGCGGTCAATGGCCATGCAATCGCCGGGGGCGCGATTCTGATGCTGGCTTGCGACCAACGGCTTTTGGCGCGAGGGCCGGCGCGCTTGGGACTGGCCGAGATTCAAGTCGGCGTGTTGTTTCCGGCATGGGCACTGGAAATCGCTCGCTTCGCCACGCCACCCGAGCACTTTCCGACTCTGATATGCACCGGCCGCACCTGGCAAGGCGAAGAGGCGCTCGCCCGCGGGCTCGTTGATGAGTTGGTCGATGCCGACGACCTGCTCGACCGGGCCTGTCAGGTTGCCAATGAAATGGGCGCGATCCCCACGGCGACGTTCGCTGCGACCAAGCAGGCGGTGCGGCGTCCACTCGTCGAAGCAGCCGAACGGCAAGCTAAGCTGACCGACGCGGCCGTCATTGAAGATTGGTGTTCGAGCGAAACGCTTGCGCGCGTGGCCGCGTTCGCCGAGCGGAGCATCAAACGTCGGGCATGACCGTCAATCGCTCTGGAGGAAAACGATGGACGCGACGGATCTGATCAGACGGCTGCACGAGCATCGCGTTTGGGTGACGCACCAATTGCTCGATACGGCTCAGAAACTTACCGAGTCGCAGTTGCGCGAGCGATTTGCGATTGGGCAAGGATCGATTTGGAAGTCGCTCGTGCATCTCTACGCCGCCGAATACGTTTGGCTGGAAACGCTGCTCGGCGACGAGAAGCCCTGTCTTCCGGGCGACCTGCCCGGTAAGTTGCCCGGGAACCAGGAGGGCCAGGGAGCCATCGCGTCGCTCACTGAGCTGCGAAGCAAATGGCAGCAGCTCGACCTGCGCTGGCAGACGTATCTAGCGGATATGACGCCCGAATCGCTCGATGAGATCATTTATAAAATCAGCACGAGCTCTGGCCATGGCAAGCGGCAGCCCACGCGCCGCGGCGACGTCCTGTTGCACGTGTGTACCCATGCTCAATACACAACGGCGCAAGTCATCAATATGCTACGCCAAGTTGGCTCTGACGTTTTGCCCGACCCAATGCTAATTACCATGGCGCGTCAGGAATCGGCGCAGTGAGGTAATTGGCCGTTAGGAACGGCCGAAAAATAACATCGGCGATTTGTTTGTCCTCACCCTGCCCTCTCCCAGTGGGAGAGGGTTACGACGACGAAGTTATTTTTCGTCCATTCCTTGGCGAACTCAACCGCGGTCCAGGCGTTTGGCTTGCAGATGTCGCTCGAAGCGGGCCAGATCGATTGCGGCGCGAACGTGAGTGCCGACGCCGATCATTTCGGCACCGTCGTGGGCCTCGACCAAGAACGTCACCAGGCGATCGCTGATCGAATCGACCTTGGCCGTCGCAGTGACGGTGCGGGCCACGGGTGTCGCGGCCAGATGTTTCACGTTGACTTCGGTGCCCACGGAAGTCCAGCCCGCGGGCAGCAGCGATTGGATGGCATTGCTGGCGGCAACTTCCATCAAATAAATCATGAAGGGCGTGCCATACACTTCCGGCATTTCCGGATGAAAATGCGCGACGGTAATCTCGCGCGTTACCACGACGGTCTCGAAGCCCATCATTCCAAGGCGAATGTTTTCGGTCGGATTCAAAGTTGGCCCCACGTGGAAAAACGGAATCGAAGTATCGAACCCAGTATAACAACCGCTAAACATTGTCGAAGTGGCAGCGATAATCGGCCTTTTCTCGGCACATCGCGCGGCACAATCAACCCGTTGCCGTTGCACTTTGGCACGAATCGGGATAGGCTGGGGGTGTTGCTTAATGCAGTCTCGGCCATCTTGAACGCGCGACCTTGCCGACCTCTCGGTTAGATCCCTCCAAGGGCGTGCGACACGTTAGATCATGCGGCCGGGCCAGCCAACGCGGCCTCGGCTCGACAACGAACGATCGATTTGAGCGACGCTGGCTGCAAACCCGCCCGATGGCTCGACACTGTTTCCCTTTGGCTCAGGTACTTTGAATGTCTGTTGATTTGTCCGAACCAGGTCTCGAAGTCACATTTCGTCAACTTGAACTCATTGAGCCATTGATCGACGCCCTCGATCGTTCCGGCTATACAATTCCCACCCCGATTCAGGCCAGCACGATTCCGTTGCTGCTGGCAGGGCGCGACGTTTTAGGACAAGCGCAAACCGGGACTGGCAAAACGGCCGCGTTCGCGCTGCCGATGCTCCAACGAATTGATCTCAAGAATAAGCATCCTCAGGTTCTCGTGCTCACGCCCACGCGCGAGCTGGCGATTCAGGTTGCGCAGGCGTTCGAGCGCTACGCGGTCGGCCTCAAGGGCTTGCGCGTCGTGCCGATTTATGGTGGGCAGGACTATCAAATACAATTTCGGCAACTCGATCGCGGAGTCCACGTCGTTGTCGGCACGCCCGGCCGAGTCATGGATCACATGCGGCGCGGCTCACTGAAGCTCGACGGCCTGTTGGGCCTGGTTTTGGACGAAGCCGACGAGATGTTGCGCATGGGCTTTGCCGAAGACGTCGAATGGGTGCTTACCCAGTCACCCGCCGAGCGACAGATTGCGCTGTTCTCGGCAACGTTGCCGGCGCCGATCCGCCGGATTGCACAGAAGCATCTGACGAATCCCGCCGAGGTAACGATTCAGCAACGTACCGCCACGGCCGATACGGTGCGGCAGCGATTTGTCATCGCCGCCCCTCATCAAAAGCAAGCCGCTCTGAGCCGCATTCTCGAGGCCGAACTGATCGACGGCGTCATCGTATTTGTCAAAACCAAGATGACCAGCGAGCCGTTGGCCGAATACTTGTCGAGCTGCGGCCATCGCACCGCGGCTCTCAACGGCGACATTGCGCAAAAGCAACGCGAACGGATCATCGACAACTTGCGCGCCGGCAAGCTGGATATCCTCGTGGCCACCGATGTGGCCGCTCGTGGCCTCGACGTGCAACGCATCAGTCACGTGATCAACTACGATCTGCCGTTCGACAGCGAGGCCTACGTCCATCGCATCGGTCGCACGGGTCGCGCGGGGCGCAGCGGGGAAGCTATTTTGTTCGTGCATCCGCGCGAACGTCGGATGCTCAAGCGACTCGAACAAGCGACTCGACAAACCATTGAAGCCATGGACATTCCGTCGAACCGCGTGATCAATAAAAAGCGCGTCTCGCGTTTTCACGAGCGAATCACCGAGGCCATGTTTCATCCGCAATTGGAAAAATATGGGAGCATCATCGACCAATTCCAGCGCGAAAACGAAGTTCCGCTCGAGCAAATTGCTGCGGCGTTGTGCGTACTCGCTCATGGCGATCTCCCGCTGTTATTGACCGAAGAAACGAAGCAGGCGTCCTTTACCGAGAGCCGGCCCACCGTTGATCGAGCCGGTTCGCGTTCGTTCGCCTCCGGCGGTCCGCGCACCGACAGTCCTCGACGCCGGTCCGAGGGCCTTGAATCGTTTCGCATCGAAGTGGGCCATTCGCATCAGGTCAAGCCCGGCAACATTGTCGGCGCCATTATTGGCGAAACCGGCCTGGCGAGCACTCTGATCGGCCGAATCGATATTTTCGACGACTACAGCGTGGTCGACTTGCCAGAAGGCATGCCGCGCGAAATGTTTCATTCGCTCCAAAAGGCTTGGGTTTCGGGCCGCCAACTTGCGATCTCCCGTCTCGACGGAAACCACGGCCCTTCGACCGATCAAGCAGAACGTCCCGGACCCAAACCGGTTGGCAAGAAGAAACGCAAGAAAGCTGTCGCTAAGGTCTAGCCGCGCGAAGTCTGTGGCCTGTCTCGAGTCGCCATGTACCAGATTGTGTACAGAGACGATGATTTGCTGGTCCTCGACAAACCTTCGGGACTCTTGGCAGTGCCCGGGCGGGGTCCGGACTTGCAAGACTGCCTGAGTGCACGGGTCCAGGCCGATCTGCCATCGGCTCTCATCGTTCACCGGCTCGACCGCGACACCTCGGGCCTGATCGTGATGGCGCTGACCGCAGTTGCTCAACGCGATTTGAGTCGCCAGTTCGCCGAGCGCACCGTCGAGAAGCACTATGTGGCGGTCGTCTTCGGTTGTCCGCAAAAGCTGAACGGCACGATCGACCTGCCGATGCGGAAAGACTTCGATCATCCGCCGCGCCATAAGATCGATCCGGTCGATGGCCGTCCAGCCCAAACGCGGTGGCAATTGGTCGAGGAGCTGGGCGATCGAAGTCGTCTGGACGTTCAGCCCTTGACCGGCCGATCGCATCAAATTCGATTGCATCTGGCGACGCTGGGGCATCCGATTCTGGGAGACCAGCTCTATGCCGACCCAGAAGCCTTGGCAATGGCTCCGCGGCTGCTACTGCATGCCGAACATCTGTCGCTGTCACATCCCGCCAGCGGCCGTCGCTTCGAGTGGATGGCTGAGTGCCCCTTTTAGTTTCTGAGACTCCTCAACAGCCAGACACTCTAGCGACGCCTATCTTCCATGATGCGTTCGATGGCCGACGCCAGCGAGGTCGCCATGGCTTTGTGCCCCGCGGGCGTCAAGTGCGAGTCAACCTTGAAGCGGAAAGTACGCCTCTGTTCCGCGCTGTACTTCCAGAGATCCGGAAGCGGATCGTGTAGGTAGCATCCTGTGCCGCTGGCCAGTTCGCGGTAACGCGTCTGGTAGTTGGTTGGGTCACTCGACTCTTCGATGAAGGGCCACATGGGCACGAGAAAAAGCAGGACCGGAGTCTTACTCTCGCGAATCCATGTCTCGAGAATTTTTCGGAGTAGAAGCCACGTCGCATTGTCAGGAGAGTCGTAGTCGGGGACCGGTTGAAACTTCGTGATCTTCTGCACCAGATCCCGCATCCCGAGTTTCTTCACGACGTTGCGGAGGCCCGCATAGGGCACACCCCATTCGACGTGCGGCGCGTCTTCGGCCGAAATCGTGGCCTTGGTCAGCGGCGCCTTCGGCACGGGGACATGATGCAGCATGAGCTCGCCGCTCTCGATCGAGTAATACGGCTTGGCATAGATAACCTCTTTGCCGCTCGCGTCGAGAAACGGCCGGAAGCGATAGGCAATGCGCACGACATTCTCGATATGCAGTCCGATGACGACCAGATCGTGTTCAACGTCGACGCAGTCGAGATACGTCAGGTAATGTTGATCGGGCCCCGTGGCGGGAAGAGCATAGTTGAAGACCTCGAGGTTCGGCACGAGCTTCTCGACCACGTCGCTATAGCGCTCGCTGTTTGAACCCCCATCGCCTGCCGTCTGCGAGTCGCCAAAGAGGATCGCGCGAAACTTGCCCGGGGCACGCTCTTTCACGAACTCTCGGTCCGAACGGAAGCCGGCGGCGTTGGTACGTACCAGGTAGCCGCCTGTTTCCCAGGGAATACGTGACTTGACGCTGGGCATCAGCGTATAGCCGATCCGAGGATGATACTTCGTGAGAGAGTTCCACATAAGCCGGTTTGCGCTCCCCAGCTCTCGCGCGGTGTTGGTTTCTATTGGTTTCCGAACTGCTTTGTCATGCGCGCCCTGCGCTCGACGACGTGTGCATAGTGCGCGGCAGGCCAGTTCTTATAGTAGTCTGTTTTCGCCAATGCTTCAGCATCCGACATGACGGCCGCGAGGCTGTTGGCGATCACGATGAAATAGGGCTCTTTTCCGGGCGAGCCCGGATATCGACTCTTCGTGGTCTTCGCCACGCCCGTGTTCAAGAATACATTGCTTGATATCAGTTCGGCGTTGAGCTGCTCCACGTAGTCGTTGATTCCCCACTGCAAGCGGGTCTTGGGCGGAAAGGCCATCACGCGCGTGGTTAACGACGGGGAGTCCCGCATCTCGATGGCATTGACTTTGATGAATTGGCGAACGTTGCCGGATAACCACACTTGCACATCCACCTTATTCGACAGGACCGCCTGATGCGCGTATGGACACGGCGCGAACTTATCGTCGTAGAATTCGTTCGGAGCCGTCACGAAATCATTGATCCACGCCCAAATATCTTGATGGACTTTTTGGTAGGTAGGATCGAGCGGGTTCATGATACATGTTGCTTTCGGGCGCTTCGGCAGACTTCGGCCATTCACTGGCGCGGTGCGCTAGAACATCGTGTAACAAAGGATACTGACGCTACCGTCGCCTTGGGCAGCTTCCTCCTGTAGTGCTTCGGCGATCTCCTTCAGCTTTGGGGCCATCGCAGCCAGGCCAGTTTCGCCTTCCACCGTCCAAAACGCAGCCAAAGCGTCGATGAGTCCTGCGGCCGTGCCGCCACCAGGAAACTCGAAATCGGCCGGCTGCATCTTATGCAGGACAGGTTCTTGGTAGTAACTCGTCGCGCTACTCTCGCCAGCGAGGGGAAAATATGCCTGCTTGCCGGCGACTTTTCTGGCCTCGGCGAGCGGCGTCACGAGCTCGTCGAACAGCGCGCCCGCTGACTTTCTTGTGCGATTTTCCTCAGTCGAGCTCATATTCGCTCCTCCAGTCTTCGTCGCCAGTTGTCGCCGGCTGTTCGCATTTCCAGAGCAGGCAGTCTTCGATGACTAGCAAATCCATCTCGGTGCGCATGAAACACCGATACGCATCTTGCGGGGTGCAGACCATCGGTTCACCACGCACATTGAACGACGTGTTGACCATCACCGGGCAGCCCGTCTTCGCTTGGAAAGCACTGAGGATCTTGTGAAATTCCGGCTGGCCGTCGGCCGTGACCGTCTGCACACGAGCGCTGTAGTCGACGTGCGTCACCGCGGGGACGTCGCTCCGCGTTTGACTCAGGATCTGCAACATGTCGTCCCCCTCAAAGATCGGCCGCGTCATGGGAATTCGGTGGGCTTTCTTCACCGGCGCGACCAACAACATGTAGGGGCTTTCCCCTTCGAGCTCGAAGTACTCGGCCGACTTTTCGGCGAGCACTGCCGGCGCAAACGGCCGAAAGCTCTCACGGAATTTGATTTTGATATTCATCGTGCTTTGCGTGTCCGATCGCCGAGGATCGCCAAGGATCGATCGAGCGCCAAGCGCGCGGGGACCGAACTCCATGCGCCCACTCATTAGGCCCACGATCTTGCCCTCGGCCAGCGCGTCGGCCACCACCGCCGCACGCTCGTCCGCGTCTTCCACGCGGTCGTGAGGCACCTCTTGCCTTTGGAGAAAGGCCGAGACTTCGTGAGGCGCGAATGCGGGACCGAGGTAGCTGCCCTTCAGCGAGTCGCCTCTCCCGCAAGCTTTACGCGGAGCACCCATGAGCTGGTGCGAGACCAAGAGAGCAGCACCGAGTGCGCCGCCCGCGTCGCCAGCGGCCGGCTGGATGAAAAGTCCATCGAGTCCCGATTCGCGCCAAACGCGTCCGTTGGCCACGCAATTGAGTGCCACGCCACCGGCCATCACGAGGTTCTTCGACCCAGTCAACTTCCTGACGTGGGCCACGAGCTTGAGCATGGCCTCTTCGGTGACTAGTTGCACCGAAGCCGCCAAATCCATCTGAAAACGCGTGATCGGCGAGTCGGGCTTTCGGGCCGGAGCGCCGAAGAGCTCGTCGAAGCGAGCGTTGGTCATCAGAGGACTATCGAGGTAGCCGAAATAGCTGGTGTCGAGGCGGAACGAACCGTCAGCTAAGATGTCGATGAGCTTGTCGCGGATGGTGCCGGCGTATTTTGGCTCGCCATAAGGCGCGAGGCCCATCAGCTTGTACTCGCCCGAATTGACCTTGAACCCGCAGTAGTAGGTAAATGCGCTGTAGAGCAGCCCAAGCGAGTGTGGATAGCGAATCTCCCGCAGCAGCTCGATCTGATTGCCCTTGCCTCGTCCAAGCGAACATGTCGCCCACTCGCCCACGCCGTCGATTGTCAGGATGGCCGCCTCCTCGAAGGGCGACGGATAGAAACAACTGGCGGCGTGCGCCATGTGGTGGTGCGTGACTAGCAGACGAGGCTTCTCGCCGAGGACCGCCTCCACATCGTCCATGAGCCGCGCCTTCGCGCCCAGGAAAGTGCGCGTCGCCTCGATGAACTGGTCTCTACCGCCGGGCGATTTGCTAACCGCGTTTTTCGCAATGCGATCGAACGTCAGAAGGGGGTTGTCGTAGAAAACGACCGCGGAGAGCTCCGAAGGCTCGATAAAAGCCTCGCCGAGGCAATAATTGACGGCTCGTTTGGGAAAACGCGGGTCGTGCCGCTTCCGCGAAAAGCGCTCTTCCTGAGCCGCCGCGACGATTTCGTCATCGCGGACCAAAGCGGCTGCCGCATCGTGATAATAAGCCGAGATTCCGAGGACGTACTTGCTCAAGCGCCGCCCCCTCTTTCGCTCGTGCCCGACGACCAGGCCACCGTGTCCTGGCCCGAAGCCAAAGATAGCCTAATTGGGCTATTGCGGGTTTTCAAGAGGGGGGGATTCAGCGGCTGATAGGGTTGGCAAAACTGCAAAAATGCCGCGACTTCATTCGCGTTTGCGATCGACTTGTTCCGTGTCGTGGCCGGCCCGAGCAAGTTTCGTGACTCGTGCCAGTTGCACGAAACCTAGGATCGCCAGCACTGCGAAGATGGCCGTCTGTGCGACGTGGATCCAGAACCATGCGTCGGCCCCGTTGCCCTCAATCACTTGGCGGGTCGGATCATTCGGCCAGATCAAACTGAAGAA
>JAYVCO010000412.1:0-2534 GCA_043749935.1 Planctomycetia bacterium | reverse complement strand
GCCGAAGGCCTGCTTGACGTGCTTGCGGTCGGAGAACGTCGACAGCCGGTGCAGAACATATCCCAGCCCAATGCCGAACACATAGTCGGCCGCCAGGGCTAGGTTGTAATGGCAGTCGAGGTACACGAGCAGCGCGAAGAACCCGTAGCAGACGCCCGTGTTCACGGTGCCGACGCCGGTAAACAAGAGCAATCGTCGAAACTCAACTTGACCTGGCGATAACATCGTGTACAGCGGAGCAAATTCTCCGCACGGCCTCCTGCGCAAGTTCCGGGTAACAAGGAAGCGAAAGAATCTCCCCAGCGGCCCGCTCGGTGATCGGCAGCGAGCCCCCAGTATAGCCCAAAAATTCGTAGCCCCGCATGCGGTGAATCGGCACGGGATAGTGAATGCCGCAACCGATCTCCTCGGCCTTCAAACGGGCCATCAGTTCAAGCCGCCGATCGGTGGCAATCACGAACAAATGATAACTTTGCTCGACGGCCCGGACGACTGAGGGCCGGACGACGTGCGAAGGCAAATGTTCTTGATAAGCGGCAGCGACCCGGCGGCGACCAGCCAGATACTTGGGCAGGTGTCGCAGCTTGACGTCGAGCATCGCCGCCTGCAACTCGTCCAGCCGGCTGTTCACACCTTCTCGCTCTGAGTCATAGGATTTACCGCAGCCGTACGTGCGGATCTGACGCATCGCGTCATGTAGATCCTTGCGCCGGGTGAAACAGAATCCGCCGTCGCCATAAGCGCCCAGGTTTTTCGTGGGATAAAACGAAAAGCAGCCCACGTCGCCAAACGTGCCGGTCATTTGCTGTTGCCAGGTCGTGCCGCAGGACTGCGCGCAATCTTCAACCACAGCCAGATGGCGTCGCTCGGCCAATTTCATGAGACTCGACATATCGACCGCATTGCCGAACAGATGGACCGGCACGATCGCCTTGGTGCGCGACGTAATTCTGGTTTCGGCATCGGTCACGTCCATCAAGAGCGTGTGCTGATCGATTTCGCAAAAGACGGGTGTCGCGCCGGCCATGCGAATGGCGGCCACGGTCGGTATCGCGGTATTCGAGACCGTAATCACCTCGTCGCCCGGTCCAACATCCAAGGCCCGCAAGGCAATGGCCAGCGCGTCTGTGCCGTTGCCCACGCCCAGCCCGAAGCCGCCGCCCAAGAAGTTCGCAAAGTTTTCCTCGAAGGCCCGCACGCAGGGGCCCAGGATCAGCGAGCCGGACGCGAGCACGCCCTGCACCGCGTCGGCGATTTCCTCGCGAATCGCCGCGTACTGTTCGAGATAGTCGAACATCGGGATGGTCGTGGCGGTCGTGGTCATTGCCAATAGACTTCCTTGTGCTCTCGATAGAAGGCGATGGTTTTGTCGAGCCCTTCTTCCAAATCGACTTCGGGCTTCCAGGCCGTGACGGCTTGGAACTTGGAGAAGTCGCCGTAGTAGTCGCCGATGTCGATGATCTTCTTGTCTTCCGGAAACGGCACCGACTCGACTTTGAAAGAACAGGTTTTCTTTAGCAACTCGACGAACTGGACCAACGAATAGGCCTTGGTGGAACCGAGATTGAAAAACTTGCCGTAGCACTGGTTGTTCGTGATGGCTAGCAGCATGGCGGTCACGACGTCGTCGACGTAATTGAAATCGCGCACCTGTCCGCCGCCGCCATAGAGGCTGATCGTCTCGCCGCGCAGCGCCTGCCGCATGAAAATGGTGGCGAATCCCTGGCGGTTGCTGCGAATCTGCTGGCGCGGGCCAAACGTATTGGTCATGCGCAGCACGGTCGAGCGAATGCCGTACGTGCTGTGATAGAGCAGGTGGTAATACTCGGCGGCCAGCTTGTTGATGCCGTTGACGTCGATCGGCACCGTGGGGTGATCTTCGGTCACCGGCAGTTTTTGCGGACGGCCATAGACCTGGCGCGTCGAGGTGTAGAGCATTCGCACGTCGGTGTTGTGCTTGCGGCAGGCTTCGACCAGGTTCATCGTCGAGACGCAATTGACGCCAAGGTCGAGCTGTGGATCACGCATGCTGTCGCCGTGGCTCACCTGGCCGGCAAGATTGAAGATGAAATCCTTGCCTTGGACGAGGATGTCCAATGAGTTGGCATCGCGCATGTCCGAGATGTTCACGACCACCTGGTTGCGAATCGGCGAAATATTGAAAAAGCTACCGCCGAACTGGGGAATCAGCGAGTCGAGCAGGGTCACATTGGCGCCGTACCGCGCGAGCTTGATGGCCAGATTGCTGCCGAGAAAGCCCAGCCCGCCCGTAACGAGGACGTTGCGGCCGTGAAACGCGTCGGGCAAGCTCATGAACGGCCCCGCCGCGGCGCGGATTCGCAATTCAGATGTTCGCGCACGACAAATTGCGGGCGGCCGTTGTCTTTCATGAACAACCGGCCCAAGTATTCGCCGATCATGCCCAGCGCGAACAATTGAATTCCGCCCACGATGAACAGCGACACGATGACCGACGCCCAGCCGGCCGGGATCTCGGGATTGTTCAGCCGTTCGACAATGAACACTCCGGCGCC
>JAYVCO010000411.1:0-14536 GCA_043749935.1 Planctomycetia bacterium | reverse complement strand
TCCGGCATTGCCCGCCGGCGACTATTGGGTCAGCCTCGACAATGCACAACGAGTTCTGGCCGACGGCATGCTGCTCTTGGTTTCCCCGCTGGACAGCGAGAACCAGGCCGAAGTGGAAATCACGGAAGAACAAGAGAAATGGCTGGAATGGATGATCGCCAATCAGGTCCAGCACGTGCGTCTCTCTCCGTGATCATTCCGGTTCGTCTCGCCTCGAATTCAAGCTCACCCACCTAGCCAACACACTTCTCCCATGCGGCAAGCCGGCACGATTCCCACGAAGCAAGACGCCGAACGTTTTGCCAGTTATTTGCTCACTTTGGGAATTGGTTCCAAAGTGGATCCAGCCGGGGCCGCGTGGTCGATTTGGATCCTCGATGAAAATCAGGTGGACCGGAGCAAGCAAGAGCTCGACAAATTCATTGTCGAGCCGAACGACGTCCGTTATCAGGCCGCCGAGCACGAGGCCAAGCTCGCGCGCCGCGAAATCGCGCAGAAAACGCGTCAGGCGCAAAAGAACTATGTCGACATGCGCAACCAATGGGCCAATCCCTGGCGCGGTAGGCACGTGACCATGTTTCTGATCGCAGCCAGCGTGCTCGTATTCCTGATCACCGATCAGGGCCGCAACAATGTCGTTTTAGACCTGATCATTTCGACACACAAATCAGATTTGGCGGACATCGCGGCCGGCCAGGTGTGGCGATTGATCACTCCGATGTTCGTTCACTTCGGCTGGATGCACCTAGTCTTCAATATGATGTGGCTTTACGACCTGGGAACGCTGATCGAAACCCGGTTGAGGCCAGTTCGCTTCACACTGCTGGTCCTGATGATTGCGGTCGTTTCCAACATCGCACAATTCGTAGCCAGCGGGCCGATGTTCGGCGGCATGTCGGGTGTGGTTTTTGGCTTGTTGGGCTACGCCTGGGTGCGCGGTCGCTTCGACCCGGCCTCGGGCTTGTACATCCATCCCAATACAATGATGTTCATGATCGGCTGGTTTGTCGTCTGCCTGCTGAATGTAATTCCCGGCCTACACGTGGCCAACACGGCCCATGGCGTGGGCCTGGCCGTCGGGGGAATCCTCGGGTATCTCCCGCAGATCGGCAAACTGCTGCGCCAAAATACTTGACGCTGCGAGCGGCCGCGAGTTAGCGTAGGGTTACGTCATGGCCGACTTCGCAAATGAATGATAACTTTGAATTGCTTGGAGATTCTTCAATGTCTTTCGCGAAACTCACACCGCGTCTGCTAACTGCGGCCGCGCTCGTAATGCTTATTGGAGGGTCGGCTGCACTGGCCGCCGAACAAGCCAAGTTCCCCAGCTTCGGAAAGATCGAACGCAAAGATCCACGGCTCGACAAAATCGTGCCCAAAGACGCGCAGATGGAAAAGCTCGCCGAGGGCTTCGATTGGTCGGAAGGCCCGGTGTGGATCAAGGATGGCGGCTATCTGCTGTTCTCCGACATTCCGCGCAATTCGGTGATGAAGTGGAAAGAGGGTGAAGGCATTACGTTGTTCATGAAACCCTCGGGCTATACCGGCGTTGTCGACTACGGCGCCGAGCCGGGCAGCAACGGACTGACGCTCGATTCGCAAGGTCGCATCACCTTCTGCGAACACGGCGACCGGCGCGTTTCGCGGCTGGAGAAAGACGGCGGGAAAAAAACTCTCGTCGATAACTATCAAGGCAAACGGCTCAACAGCCCCAATGACGCGACATACAAATCGAATGGCGATCTGTACTTCACCGACCCGCCCTACGGGCTGCCCAAGAACTTTGACGACCCGCGTCGCGAGCTGGATTTTTGCGGCGTCTATCGGTTGTCGAAAGATGGCCAGGTGACGCTGCTGACGAAAGACATGACGCGGCCCAACGGCATCGCGTTTTCGCCCGACGAAAAAACTCTCTACGTGGCCCAGTCCGATCCGGCCGCCGCCGTGTGGATGGCGTTCGACGTCAAGCCAGACGGCACGCTCGGCAAAGGCCGCGTGTTTTTCGAAGCCACGTCGTGGGCGAAAGCTGGCCAGAAGGGTTTGCCCGACGGGTTGAAAGTCGATCGCGCCGGCAACTTGTTTGCCACGGGGCCCGGCGGAGTCCACGTGTTCGCATCCGACGGCAGCCATCTCGGCACGTTCGCCACCGGCGAAGCCACGGCCAACTGCGCCTGGGGCGACGACGGTAGCACGCTTTATATTACGGCAGACATGTACCTGGTGCGAGTGAAGCTCACCACCAAAGGGTTTTGATCTCGCCACGATATTTTGGTGTCGCCACGAATGGAACGGCGATTCTTGACCGCTTCCGATGGATCGCGCAAAGACCTTCGATTGGGACGAGAGATTTCATGCGAGTTAAGCATTGCGTGCGAGGCGTGGCGATTGGCTGGCTGTTGATTTTTCCGCAGATTGCGTTGGCCGCCGATCCGTCGGTGCCGAGTTCCAAAAGCCCTTCAAGTCAATTGCCAGTTTCGGCGGCAAACTTCAGGACCTGGACCGACCCGAGTGGCAAGCAAAAAGCCCAGGCCGCGTTGTTGGATGTCCAAGGCGACACGGTTCGCTTGCGTAAGTCCAACGGCAAGCTGGCCGTCATCAAAGTCGACGAGCTCAGCCGCGCCGACCAACAGTTTGTAGTGCAGCGGAGATTGTCATCTCAGCCACGAAAGCCGGTTGCGGAAGCCAGAACCAAGGCAGCGCAGCCCTCGCCGTCGGGTTCTTGGCTGGATAGTTTCAAGTTGCCAGGTTTCGGCGCCGAGTCGAATGCCGCGGATGCGTCGTCCGCCTACTTGTTCTATGCCCGCGTTTCGCGTGACTTGCTCGAGCAATATGCGGGTGGAACGGTCGATTCCCAGACGCCGGTGACGGATAACATTCTGGGCACGAGCTTTTTCGGGACGGCTCACACTCGCGGCAAGACCAAACTCGTACTGCGACCCAATGAAAAACAAGCGGTCGCCGAGCTTGTGTTTTCCGCCAATATCGATTCGCAAACGACGGGCTACAACGGGCCGATCGTCACGCACAATGTCGCCCAGACGCAAGTCCAGACTCGCAAGATCATCGCCCTGGGAAATGCGGGAGTGCGATTGTTGCCGGCCACCAGTTCGGCGCACACGTCATCGCAAACGCTGAGTCTCGAAGCTTGCTTGTCCGGGCTGCGGGGCCGGATCGCCCAACGAATCGCCTGGAAAACGGCCGACGCAACGCGGCCACAAGTCGACGAAATCGTCTCGCAACACACCGCGGACAATATCGAACGCATCCTCGATAGCCAGGTGAACCCCTTAGCCAGCGCAGTCCAGGCCGCTCTGCAAAACGGGGTGCGGAATCTTCCCTACGACAAGGACAAGGTCGCTCCGCGGCTCCGTTTCCGGTCCATGCCCGAATTTGTCGACGTGACCATGTATCGCAGCGAGGGCACGCCGGAAGAGCGAAAAATGGCGCCGCCCGCGATCGAAGGCAGGCCCCAGATTGCCCTGAGGGTGCATCGAAGTGTCGTCGGGCGCGCGCTCACCGATCCAAAAATTCGCGAAATGATCCAGCCGCTATTCGACTCCTTGCTCCAGAATTCGACGGAGCAAAAAACTGCTTCGTCCACGAAGGTGTCCCCGCCCGTCGTCCAATTGCGTTGGTCACCGGACAGCGCTTGGCTGATGCTGGATTACCAGGGCGAGGGGCAGCCCGCGCCACAAGTACGCACCGCTCAACAGGCAGCGCCCTCGCGAACAGCCGCCGGGCGTTTGCCACGAGACTGAGCATTTCCAGAATCCTCGCGCGGATCCTAGCCTGGCCATCCACTTCCAAAAGGCTGACGCCAGCGGGCCAAGTTTTCTAGCCGCCCAGCCTGCGGTATTCTTTGCGCGGAGAAAGAGCGGAATTTCGCTCACTCGAACTGGACATTTCTCGCGCCGCGGCCACTAGTATGGCAACCATGCACAACGACGAGCCGACCGACGCCGATTTGGTGGCCCAAACCCTCTCGGGCAACCGCGAAGCGTTCGGCCGCCTGTACGACCGCCACGCGCGGCTCGTGAGGGGGGTGGTTTACGGCGTCTCGCTGGATTGGCCGATGGTTCAAGACCTGGCTCAAGAGAGTTTCTTGCGAGCTTACCGCAGTCTGGCCCGACTGCGTCAACCGGATCGGTTCAGGGCCTGGATCGTCGGCATTGCGCGGCAAGTCGCCCGAGAGCGAAAAAGAAGCTTGCGTCGGGACCGGCACGAGTTCGTCGGCGACCACACGCTGCTGATCGAATCGCAATTGGACGCGGCTGGCCAGGTTGCGGCCGCCGATGAAATCGAGCTGGTGATGCAAAAGTTGGCCCTGCTGCCCGAGCGAGAGCGATTTGCGATCCACTTGTTTTTTCTGGAAGATCGCGACGCGACCAAGGCGGCCGAACACGTGGGGCTGTCGCGGTCTGGATTCTACGCGCTCATCGAACGGGCGCTGGCGCGACTGGCGGCGCTGACGTGCCGCGAGAGTGAAAAGGAAAGGAAATAGAACATGGCCTGCCTGTCGCAACAACAACTCGTGCAAGTGGCCTTGGCTACGCAAGACAAGACTGGCACGTCCACGCACGTCGATGACTGCCCGATCTGTCGGGCGCGTGTTGAGGCGATGCGTGGACTGGTCGGACAGTTGACCGAGGCCCATCGCGACGCGTTCGACGCTGGGCACGAGAAAGCACGCGCGGCGCTGATGGCCGTCTTGCCGGCACGCGATGAAAAGGTCGAGCTTGCGAAACCTTGGTCACGAATCATCCCCTCGATAGGAGGACTTACGATGAGGCAGCGGACGGTTGTGGGTAGCATCGGTGCGGCGGCCGCGTTGGCATTGCTGGTGTTCTGGCTGGGAAACGCTCCGTCGCGCGTCTCGGCGATGGAACGCATGGCCGAAAATATTCGTCGGGCTAGGTCGTACAAAGTGACTTGGATTTTTGAACGTCAGTTTGTCCGTGAGCTTGGAAAACCACCGGTTACCGCGCACGCAAAGTCTACTGTTTTCTGGCTTGCTCCAGGATCGTTTCGGCTGGAGAACACGGGTGACGAAACGTGGGTCGGCCAAGAAGACACGCAAATATATCCCGTTGGGAAACCGGGAATCGATATCGATGTGAAGAAGAAGACATTTCAGAGCGTGGCAGGCCGTCGGGGGCGCATGTCGTCCATCATCTTGCTCGATGAGCTCGGCAAGTTTTCTGGCCAGGCCGACCAGGCGCTCGGTACGAAGGAGATTGACGGCAAGCAAGCTCGTGGATTCGAGATCGACGCCAAGAAAATCGACCCCGATGGCTTTTCCGGTCCGATGCAAATCTGGATCGATGCCGAGTCTCAGTTGCCGGTCTTTCTCCACTATGAGTTCGACGAGGCGGGAACGCCCGCGACATTGACCATGCGTGATTTCCAATGGAATCTCGATTTAGATCCGAAACTGTTCGAGGCCAGGGCTCCTGATGGCTACGTCAACCTAACGAAACCTTCCAAATCCGCGGAAGTACAGGTTCGGATCATCACGGACGGAATGCGAGATTACGCCGAATTGAGCGGTGGTCACTACCCGCTAGTAAAGATGGTCTACGGGGATGTCACTCTTGGCGAGCTCTACAAAATGATCGGCGTCAAGAACCAACGACCGACTCCGGAACAAGTCGGCAGCAACGAGTACGTGAAAGCCATGCGGGCGAGTGCGGCCGCCACGCATCTCAATGGGATTCTTCGCGACAATCCCGACGCCGCATACTACGGAAAAACCGTCGAACCCAAGGACGCGGACAAGATCCTCGTGCGTTGGAAACTCGAAAACGGCCAGTATCAAGTCATCTATGGCGATCTGCGCTCGGAAAGCGTCACGGCCGAACGTCTGCGCGAGTTGGAAGGCAAGTAGAACGGGCGAAACGAGTGTCCAGCCTGCCGCCAACTTTTCTACCCGATGATCACTTTGGGGTGAAACTTCGGGTCGGGTTCGGCTTTGCGAATCAGGTCGCGGACGCGCCAGGGGACGTTGCCTTCGCCGAACAGGAAAAATCCGATGCTGGCCCCCAGCGGATTTTCGTCGGACCAGCCGAAGTGAATTTCCGGGGGCGTACCGACGCGGGCTAGCTCGAGCGCGATCGTGGCGACCGCGTGGGCAATCGACGCGCAGCGCTTGACGCTGATGATGAATCGCTCGTTCTCTTGTTTGACCTCCATCAGCGGGCTGTGCTGAAACTCGCTCGGATCGCCCAGCTCAGCCTCGATGAACACGATGGGGATGTCGTTCGACAGCCGGTGGCGCCGGCGGATGCTGGCTTCTTTTTCGTCCAAACCTCGACGGCCCGGCCGGTGCGGCACCAGCACGGGGAATTCCAAATGCTTCAAGCTGTCCCAAAGAAACCGGGAACTCAGATCCGTAAACTCGAAAGCTTTGAATCGCAGCTCCGTGCTCCGCTTCACGCGGGAGCTGAACGACGCCAGGACGATGGCGATGATGAACCAACTGGCAATCTTGATCCCGTCGGGCCGCTCCACCATGTTCGCCCCGGCAGTAAAGAAGAACACGATCGTGATCAACACGAACAGCCAGGGCGTTCGCACCAGCCATGAGCCCGTGTTCTGGCGGTAGTGATCGATCACCGTGGCCACGCAGGCGCTCGATATCAACACCAGCACTCCGGTCGCATAAGCGCCTCCCTGGGCCACGACGTCGGCATTGAAAACCCAGGTGACGAGCAGATTGATCAAGGTGAACAACAGCACCAGCGGCCGCACGGCCCGGGCCCACTCGGGTGCCATGCCGTAGCGCGGCAAATATTGTGGCACCAGATTGAGCAGCCCGGCCATCGCGCTCAGTCCTGCGAAGCTCAGAATCAAAACCGTCGCAAGATCGTAAATGGTGCCAAACGTTTCGCCGAAGATCGGATTGATCGCGTTGGGACTTTCCGCGTGAGCCAGATAGGCCAGCGCGCGGTTGGCCGCAGGGCCCGGCTCGATCAAAGCATCGGGTGGAATCAGCGTGGCGGTTATCAGCGAGGAGCCCAGCAAATAAATCGACATGATCACGGCCGAAGTGATCAGCAGCTTCCGCGCATTGCGAATTCGGCCGAGCGGCCGTTCAGCGCTGTCGTGCGGATCGCCTTTGATCAGCGGCATCACGGCCACGCCGGTTTCAAAACCGCTCAGGCCCAGGGCCAGCTTGGGAAATAGCAGCATGCTCAGCGCGAAAATGGTCCACAGACTGTGACCCTCCAGCGGGCTGTCGGCCAGATGCCAATTTCCCTCCAGCACGTTCGTGCCCCAATTTTGAAGCATTCCGGGATGACGGGCCAGGTAGACCAGCCCACTACCGACGACGATCAGGTTCAAAAACAAATATCCAAACACGATGACCACGGCCAGCCCGATGACTTCCTTGAAGCCACGCATGAACGTGGCACCCAGGATGACCAGCAGCATCATGGTTAGAGCCATGCGCTGTTGATCTTCGCTCCATGCCAGGACAAAGTCCGGCGCGTGCAACTGCCACAAGGGATTATGAATAAAGTGTTCCGCGGCATCCGCGGCCGAAAGGGTCTTCGTGATCACGAAGTCCGTGGCGGCAAAACCCAACAGGGCCAAGACCATGGTTTTTCCGGTCCAGCCGTGGACCAGCCGCTCCAAAATGGCGATCGAACCCTGGCCGTTTGGCGAACACGAGGCGACGTGCGAATAGACCGGCAGCGCGCCAAACAGCGTCACCAGCACCAACACCACGGTAGCCAGCGGCGCCAGCAATCCGGCCGCTTCGAAGGCAATCGACGGCTGATAGCCTAGCGTGCTGAAATAATCAACGCCCGTCAGGCACATCACCCACAACCAGAAAGTGGAATGATGGACGGGCTCTGCTTTGGCATCGACGAGATGCGCCGGTCGGGGCTCTTTGCTGGCCTGCTCGGGGCGCTTAATCGTTTCGCGATTTGGCTGCGCGGGGTCAGAGGGACTCTGCTGCGGACGTTGCATGGCTGAAAAAACGCCGTATGCGATCTATTTGACGCGCGTTGGCAAAATAACCATCGGCACGCCGTCCCATTGTAGCCGCCGCTGAAGCGAGTAGGCAGTTTCGTTGTGCAGCAAACGTTGATACCAGGTGTCTTTCTGGAACACTAACTGCCCGGCAAAGAACGTGGCCCGAGGGTAGCGCTTCTTCACCGTGACGCACAAATGCTCCAATTCGTCCACGGGGTCGGTGCCGATCGACATATACCCCACCGCCGGCATGCCCAGCCGGCGGGCATGGTCGACGTATTTTTCGAGCGATTCGGCCGTGTGTACCCGCAAGTCCTCGACGGCGTCGGAGCCTTTGAAGTTTCCGGAATCGACCACGCCGACGGAGAGAAAGATCGTTCCCTTGAACTGTCCAGGACCGAAACGCAGCGCGTTCAAGAAGGTATGGACGCCGAGGCCGCTATAGCCGCCCACCAAAATGGCGGCACAAGGAGCGCCGGCATCCGGCTCGCCCGCAATCGGAGCACCCGTGGGAGTGACGATGTCCAGCAAGCTGCCCAAGCGCTGTAGCCGCCGCACCACGCCATCGTAGTAATGGCGAATCGCGAAACAGAGTCCCACGCACAGGCCCGTCACCGCCAAGGTGCGCCAGCCGCCTTCCTCGAATTTTTCCGTCACCGTGACGAACAAAATGGACAGGCACATGACGGTGCCGAACAGGAACAGTGCCAAACGTCGGCGCCAGAGCGGGTTGGTCCCGCGAACTTGCCACCAGTGGCGGGACATGCCGATCATCGAGAGCGAAAACGTGACGAACACATTGATCGAATACATCACGACCAGCGCCCTGACATTGCCGCCGGTCACCCACAAGGCCGCCAGGCCTGCAAACCCCATCAGGAACACGCCGTTGTGCGCGGCGAGCCGTTCCGAAAGATTGGCGAACCAATGGGGCACCCAAGAGTCGCGAGCCATGCTGGCCAACACGCGCGGGCCGTCGATAAAGCCCGCCTGAGCCGCCACGAAGAGCAGCGCGCCTTCGGAAATCACGGTGACCAACACGAAGCCTTCGGCCAACCAGCCGGGTAGTCCCAGCTTGTCGACAAAGGCTTCAGTGAGCAACTGGTTCATCGTTTTGTCGGCGCTCGGATGAATGTTCAACAGCAGATAGCCAATCATCAAACCGCCGGCCGTGATCGCCAAAGAAATGGCCATATACATCATGGTTCGCTTGCCGGTGGCAACGCGCGGCTCGCGCATCACGGGCATGCTGTTCGAGACGGCCTCGATTCCGGTGTACGTGCCCGCGCCAAGCGAATAGGCGTGTAGGAACAGCAACATCATGCCGAACAGCCCGAGCTCCGGGTTTGCCAGTCCGGTGCGAATTCCTTCGGCGACGTGCTCCGAGGTGCTGCCGATCTCGCCCGCGTTGAGCACCACGGTGCCGACGATCAGAATGGCATGCGTGATCAGAAAGATGATGAAGATCGGCACCAGCATCATGACCGACTCTTTGATGCCCCGCAGGTTCAACACGATCAACAGAACGATGACGGCACACTCGACCGTCAGTTTGCACTCGTGATGCGAGAGACCGGCAAACGTCCAATCGGCGCTCAGCAACCCAAACAGGGCATCGCCGGCAGCCGCCGTGGAAACCGTGATCGTCAGCGCGTAGTCGACCAATAAAGCACAGCCCGAAATAACGCCCACGCGCGGCCCCAACAGCTTCGAAGCCACGAGGTATCCGCCGCCGCCGGTCGGAAACTCTTCGATGATGTGGCTATAGCAGGCCGAGATGACAAATACGGTCAGCGCCGTGGCCAGCGCCAGAAAGATAGCCAGATACGTATGGTCGCCAAGGATCGGGTCGTCCAAGGTGGCAAAGGCTTCCGCCGGACCGTAGGCGGAGGACGAGAGCCCGTCGGCGCCAAGACCGACCCAAGCCAGAAATGCCGCGAGCGAAAGCGTATGGTAGATCGACGTGTCGGTCAGGTCGCGCGGCTTGCCGATCAAGACGGTTTTGACCCGATCGCCAAAAGTCTTGGTGGGATCGAGGCTGGCAACCTCCGGGTCGATGCCCAACTGCTCGGCGGCGGCATCGGTCAGACGTTTGCGATCGGACGGTCCATTTTCGGTGGGAGAGGCCGATTCTGAGTTGAAATTCGAGTCCGAAGTTTTTTTATCGGGTTCTGATTGGGGTGCCATAGGGTGAATGACGCCACCGGCCGAACAATGTGCAGCTACAACACGCAAAAGCGCCCACGGGCGCGCTTGCGTCTCAATAGCTCATAGGCAAGTGGAATTCATTCCTAAAAGAACGTTCCGCGGGAACGACCACGAAACAAATGGGTCAGAAAACATTTCCTTGCCAGACTAAAGCGAGGGAGCTGTTCGGGCCGCCTGACCGTTGATAGCCCTCCCTTTCGATGGAAGTAACGCACTATCGTAAGACCGCTGCAAGGGGGATGTCAACAATGCCGACCCCCAATTGGACGGTCGGCGCATGGTAAGCCGACCTCGGGATTGCTGTTACGCTGGACGATTGGCTGAGAAATCAGGCTTCTCGAAACACGTTCTCTGGCTCGTTTGCCCCGGAACGTAGCAAAAGGGAAACGTGTCCATGAAATTCTTGCAGGCACTCTGTCGGCCCGGTTATCCTTGGACAAGCGAAGATGCTGAATTCGATCCAACCCAAGTAGAAGCCATGAACCCACCCACTTCACGTCGCACGTTTTTGCAACAGTCGGCCCTGCTCTCCGGCGCCCTGGCGGTCTCGGCAAGCCGAACGCTGCGTGCCGCCGACAGCCCTCAAGAGGCAGTCGTGCTGGGAGTCATCGGCACTAACGGTCGCGGCACGGCCTTGGCAAGCAGCTTTGCCGCCGTGGGCGGCGCGCGAATCGCCTATGTCTGCGATGTCGACGAACGCGTGATCGATAAGGCAGTTAGCGCCGTCAGCGGCAAACAAAGTCAAGCGCCCGCCCGAGTGACGGACTTGCGGCGAATCTTCGACGACCAGGCGGTCGATGCGGTGGTGATCGCCACGCCCGACCATTGGCACGGACCCGCCACGATTCTGGCCTGTGCGGCTGGCAAGCATGTGTACGTCGAGAAGCCTGCCAGCCACAACCCGCGCGAAGGCGAGTTGATGATCGCGGCGGCTCGCAAACACAAACGCGTAGTGCAGTTGGGGACCCAGCGGCGCAGCATGCCAGGCACGATCGAGGCCATCGAGCGGTTGCGTGCCGGCGAGATCGGCCGGGTGCTGTTTTCGCGCGGCTGGTACAATGCCACTCGCGAACCCATCGGGCATGGCAAGCCGACTCCAATTCCGCTGGGCCTCGATTACTCCCTGTGGCAAGGACCGGCACCCGAGCGCGAATATCGCGACAATCTGGTCCATTACAATTGGCACTGGTTTTGGCACTGGGGCACGGGCGAGTTGGGCAACAATGGCATCCACGCGTTGGATATTTGCCGCTGGGGCCTGGGCGTCGATTATCCGCGCCGAGTATCGGCCAACGGCGGCAAGTACTTTTTCAAAGACGATCAAGAGACCCCCGACACGCACGTGGTGTCCTATGATTTCGGCGACAAGGGAATGACCTGGGAAGGCCGGAACTGGCAGCATCGAGGGTTCGAGGGTTCGACGTTCGGAATCGCCTTTTATGGCGACAAGGGCTCGCTGGTCATCGACTTCAACAGCTACAAGATTTACGACAAGGGAGATAAGCTGGTTGCCACCCAATCCAAAGGTTTCGAAGGGCACGATCCGCACCTGAGCAATTTCTTGGCCTGCGTTCGTTCCGGCGCGCGGCCCAATGCCGATATCGAAGAAGGCCACAAGAGCACGCTGTTGTGCCATTTGGGCAACATCGCCTATCGCACCGGAACCACGCTCGAAGTGGATCCCGCCACGGGCCAGGTTCAAAACAATCCGGCCGCCACGGCGCTTTGGAGCCGCGAGTATCGGCCGAATTGGGAACCGAAGGTGTAGGGGGTCTAGAGCTCCCCGTTCGATCATGAACAAAGCCTTCGTACGCGAACCCGACGATACCGGCGAGTTGCACTGCCCAGGCTGCGGATCGCTCGGCAGCGCCGTCCGACGTGAAACCTGGCAGGCACACATCAAAGAAGACGCTGCGGTGGGTCTGGCCGAGACCGCGTTTTTTTGTCCCTATCCCAAGTGCAGCGTGGTGTACTTCGACATGTTCGAGCGCCGCGCCACGATCGACGACTTGCGACATGCCGTGTACCCCAAAGACTCCGAGGCGCCGATCTGCGGGTGCTTTGGCTTGACTACTGACGATGTGCAGGCCGATATCCGCGAAGGAGTGGTAACGCGGGTACGTGAGCTTCTGTCCAAGGCCAAAACGCCCGAGGCTCGCTGCGTAACCCTGTCGGCCAGCGGCCAGTGCTGTGTGCCGGAAGTGCAGCGGTACTATATGAAGCTGCGCGGCGAGACGACCTGATCGATTTGCCCGACCGAACGCGCGTGACCGGCCTTCGTCGATCTTTTCCGGATATTCCGTACCCTCGGACGCAAGAATAGGCGGCCGGGAATTCGTTTTTCTTGCAAATTTCAGCCCGTTTTTTGGCTCGTGGCGGCCAGCGTGTACAATCGGTGGATGTCCGCGGCAAGCCGGACGCGATCACATCCTGGGTGAGCTCGCTTTGCACACGGGTTTTCACACGACGAATACGATTCATTCGGAAGCACGGCCATGGGCCAATTTGCAATTTGGGGCGGTAGCCTACTGAGTTGGGTGCTAGTCGTCCTCACTTATTGCGCGTTGGAGGATTGGTCGCAATGGCGTGGACCGCACCGCGATGGACAAGCCGTCGGCTTCAAGCTGCCGGTCGCGTGGCCTGACCAACTTCAGCAGAGATGGCAGATTGAAGTCGGAATTGGACACTCGTCGCCTGTGATCGCCGACGGCAAGCTTTACATCTTCACGCGCCGCGACGAAGACGAAGTGCTCGGATGTTTCAATCCGGCGGACGGCAAAGAATTATGGCACCACGGCTATCCGGCTCCGTACGAGGTCAATCCTGCGGCCGCGGCCCACGGCAAGGGACCGAAGTCGACGCCAATCGTCGCGCAAGGAAGAGTGTTCACCTTCGGCATCGGCGGAATTCTCAGTTGCTGGAATGCCAAGACCGGCAAGCTTCAGTGGCAGAAGGAATTCTCAAAACAGTTCGAAAAGACTTCGCCCTTGTACGGCACGGCGATGTCGCCAGTCATCGATGAGGAGAAGTGCATCGTCCACGTCGGCGGTCCCGAAAAGGGAGCCCTCATGGCGCTCGACGTCAAGAACGGCGAAACACTTTGGACGTGCCCCGAAGATGGACCGGGCTATGCCTCGCCTATCATCACCGCGCTCGACGACGTGCGGCAGGTCGTCACGCTATCGCAGAAGGCTTGCCTCGGCGTTGACATCGAAGACGGCAAGCTGCTTTGGAAGATTCCGTTTCAAACCGAATACGACCAGAATTCGGTGACGCCGATCACGTATGAAGGTTCGCTGATTTTCTCGGGCATCAACAAAGGCGTCGATCGCTTTCAAATCGAGAAACAAGACGACGAGTGGGAAACCGACAAGATCTGGGAAAACAAGGAAGTCTCGCTCTATTTGAGCTCTCCGATCGTCGACGCCGAGCGTTTGTTTGGTTTTTCGCACCGACAGAAGGGCCAACTTTTTGCCCTCGATTTGACGACCGGAAAAACCCTCTGGACCAGCGAAGGGCGTCTGGGCGATAACGCCTCGCTGGTGCAAACCGGCAAGGTCCTGTGGGCCCTGACGAGCGGCGGGGAATTGATCGTCTTCAAGGCCAGCGATCAGCAGTTTCAGCAAATCGCCCGCTACAAAGTGGCCGAAACGTCGACCTGGGCCCACCCTCTGATCGTCTCCGGCGGCGTGCTGGTCAAAGACGAATCCAAGCTCACGCTCTGGCAGCTTCCCAAGCAGCCGTAGGGCGGGCGGAACGCCAGCCACTCGCGACCATCGGCGCGGGTACATCACCACGCGGGTCACTCCGTCTATTCTAGGCGTGGCGATTGAACTCCACCGCCCAACAACCGATAATCCGCTGCCCGAGCAAAGTTGTTTAGTGGGGTGTGCTCGGCGTGGGAGCATCTGGTGGCACTTTGGCGGGAGTATGAAATCGATGCGGCAAGATAATACTTTGCGAGAGGCGGCGGCGGAGTTTTTGGGCACCTTCACGCTCATCGCGTTTGGCGTGGCCGTGGTGGCGCAGGTCGTGCTGGGCGAAAAATCGCACGGCGAGTATCTGTCGATCAATCTCGGCTGGGGACTGGCCGTGACGATGGGCGCCTATGTGGCCGGCGGCATTTCGGGCGCCCACCTGAACCCGGCGGTCACGCTCGGACTGGCCGTGCATCGCGGCTTTCCCTGGCGCAAGGTACTGCCCTATTGCGTGGCTCAACTGGCAGGCGCATTTGTCGCGTCGGCTTTGGTCTACTTTACCTATCACGAAGCGCTCGACCATTTCGACGGCGGCACAAGGCAAGTGATCGGAGCGACGGCCACTGCCGGCATTTGGGCCACGTATCCGC
>JAYVCO010000410.1:0-3366 GCA_043749935.1 Planctomycetia bacterium | reverse complement strand
TTTTGTCTCTCCTGTTCGGATTCGTGGTCGGTTCGGCTGGCGCGTGGACGGTGTGGAGTCGCGCGCGGCGTACGCCTGAGGTGATTTCGCGCGCCGGCATCGCACGCACGTTTCAGAATATTCGCTTGTTTCACAACATGACCGTGCTCGACAACGTCCTGACCGGCATGGATCGTCGGATCAAAGGGGGCGTGTTTCGCATGGCTCTGCAGCTCCCCAGTATCAAACGGCAAGAAGCCGCCGCGCGCACTAGCGCGCGTGAGCTCTTGGCGTTTGTTGGACTTGCCGAGAAACAATCCATGTTGGCTAAGAACTTGCCGTATGGCGATCAACGGCGATTGGAGATAGCTCGGGCGCTGGCGACCGACCCTCAATTGGTTTTGCTCGATGAGCCGGCGGCCGGGATGAACCCGGCGGAATCGATCGATCTGAACCGGCTGATCGAGCAGATCCGCGCTCGCGGCTTGTCGGTGCTGGTGATTGAACATCACATGAAAGTCGTGATGGGCATTTCCGACCGCGTCGCAGTGCTGGAATACGGTGTAAAAATCGCCGAGGGCACGCCCGAGGAAGTGCGCAAGAATCCTCAAGTCATCGCCGCTTATCTGGGAAGTGAAGAGGTAAGCTGATGCCCCCGTTGCTCGCGATGCAGGATTTTTCGGCCGGCTACGGCCCCATCGAAGTGCTCAAGGGCATCTCGCTCGAAGTCCAGTCTGGCGAAATCGTGGCGCTGATCGGCGCCAACGGCGCGGGCAAAACCTCGACGCTGATGGGCATCTCCGGCTGCCTGCGCGCTCGCAGTGGCCGCGTGCTGTTCGAAGGTCAAGAAATCCAACGTTTGCCGCCACATGAAATCGTGCATCGAGGCATTTGCCATTCGCCGGAAGGTCGCAAGATTTTTCCGCGGCTCACGGTGCTCGAAAATCTACAAATGGGCGCGTTTTCGCGGAACGACAAGGCCGGCATTGCCCGTGATTTGGAGCACGCCTGCGAATTGTTTCCCATCCTGGCCGAACGCCGGGGTCAGCAGGGGGGAACGCTGTCGGGCGGTGAGCAACAAATGCTCGCCGTGGCCCGCGCGCTGATGGGCCGCCCCAAGCTCCTGCTGCTCGACGAACCCTCGCTGGGGTTGGCTCCGTTGGTGGTCATGAAGATTTTCGACGTCGTGCGCAAACTCAATCAAAACGGCATCGCGATTCTGCTGGTCGAGCAGGCTGCGCGCATGGCGCTCAAACTGGCGCATCGCGGGTACGTGATGGAAACGGGCAAGATCACGATGAGCGATCGGTCCGAAGTGTTGCTCAACGACCGCCGAGTCCAGGACGCCTATCTAGGCGAGTAGCCTTTTTCTGAAAACGCGTGGGAGCGCTTTGTCATGGCCTTTGCAACCATCGAGTATTTCAGTCAATCGCTCAAGAAATGCTCCGCCATCAACGTGCTGTTTCCCGACAATCCTCCGCTGCGCCGCCCATGGGCCGCGTTTTACTTGTTGCATGGCATCTCGGATAACCAGAGCACGTGGATGCGGCAGACCAGCATCGAGCGCTACGTGCAAGGCTGGCCAATGGTGGTCGTCATGCCCGACGGCGGTCGCAACTGTTATTCGAATAGCGTCGATGGCGGTCCGGCGTATGAGGACGATTTGCTCAAGGACGTGATAGGCCTGGTGGAACGTACGTTTCCGGTGAAGGCCGAACGCGCCGGCCGCGCGATTGGCGGCTTGTCGATGGGGGGCTATGGAGCGATCAAGCTGGGGCTGAAATACCCGCAGATGTTTGCCAGCGTCAACTCCCATTCCGGGGCGCTGGGGATGGTGCGCGACGCCACGATCAAGAAGACGCTCGGACCCGAGCTGGTGAAAATCTTTGGCCCCCACGCCGAAGGCGGCTCGGAGGATCCGTTTACATTGATCGAAAAAATCGACCACGGGGTGTTGCCTCTGCTGCGGATCGACTGCGGCACCGACGACGGATTGTTGGAACAAAACAGGTCTTTTCATCAGAAGCTGGAGCAACTTCACATCGCACACCAGTACCAGGAATTTGCCGGCGGTCATAATTGGGCGTATTGGGACGAACATGTTCCTGAAGCGATCGCTTTTCACGCGAAGAATCTACAACTCAAATTCAATGATCGCTGAGCCTTGGCTCGCCGAAGGCGGCGCGTGGTTCAGTGCTTTGCGTGGGGTTGCTAATCGTCAATGATCTTGAGCTAAGCTGCCTGGGCGAATAGACTTGCTATTCGTGACGCAGCATCGTGCACGGGAACTCTGGGAGCAACTTTATTTTGGTCCGACACGAACAGCTTTGGGCACCCTGGCGATTGGCCTATATCGCGGGCGAGGAGAAAACCGCTTCACCTGACCCGAAGGCCGGGCAGCTTGCGTTTCAGCCTGGAGCCGATCCCGAGTGTTTCATCTGTCGCGGGGTCGCCGATTCGGCGGATCGCGAGAATCTGCTGGTCGAACGCACGGAGCTGTCGGTGGTCGTACTCAACCGTTTTCCTTACAACAACGGGCATTTGCTGGTGGCTCCGCTGCTACACAAGGGACGGTTGGATGAACTTGGCGATCATGAGCAAGCCGATTTGCAGCGGCTGATCGCGAAGTATGTCGGATTGATGTCTCGATTGATGAATGCCGAGGGCTTCAATATCGGACTGAATTTGGGCCGCGTGGCGGGTGCGAGTCTGCCCGGGCACTTGCACTGGCACATCGTGCCACGCTGGAGCGGCGATACGAACTTCATGCCCGCGCTGGCCAACGTCAAAGTGATTCCCCAATCGCTCGAGGCCCTGTGGCAGATGTTTCGCGACGCCAACCGCCAAGCGTGAGCGAGCGATAAGGGCCATGCCGGAAAAAATAAGCGACCATGCCATGGGCGCAAGGCTTTTGACGATTGACCAGCGAGAGGCGGCAATTCTGGCGCCCTATGCCATGCGAAGCTCGCTCTCGGCCGGTCGCGAGCATCCCGAGTCAAGCCATCCCTATCGCGGGCCATTTCAGCGCGATCGTGATCGCATTGTCCATAGCGCCGCCTATCGCCGGCTGAGCTCGAAAACGCAAGTGTTTACCGGCGAGTTCGGCGACTACCATCGCACCCGATTGACCCATACACTCGAAGTTGCCTCAGTCGCGCGCACGATCGGGCGAGCCCTTGCGCTGAACGAAGATCTGATTGAAGCACTGGCCCTGGTTCACGACTTGGGGCATCCGCCGTTTGGCCACTCGGGCGAAGACGCGCTCGACGAATGCCTGCATGATGAAGGTGGTTTCTCCCACAATGTCCAAGCACTGCACATCGTGCGGCTGTTGGAGACCCGCTATCACGAATTCCCAGGGTTGAATCTGAGCCGAGAGATTCTCGA
>JAYVCO010000409.1:0-8914 GCA_043749935.1 Planctomycetia bacterium | reverse complement strand
ATCGTGCGGCTCGGCCAGAAGAGCATTACCTACGAGTTCAATTTCACCGAGGATGGCGGCCCAATCGCCACGGGCCAAATCACCACCGTCTGCTGCCGCTTTGCTCCAGACGGCACTCCTGCCTCCATCCCGATTCCCACGTGGATGACCGAAAAACTGTCACCGTTCGTCGTCGATAGCCCCTGAAGCCACGCCGGCCGAAGCTATCCGTCGCGAGGCCGCGGTCTCGCACATTCGAGGCTGCGCGGCAACCGATCCGTTCGCTACAATTGCCACTCGATGGGACCAACCTTGAGCATGTACTGAACGTAGGAGAGTCATGGCTGATCTGGTCGTCGCGGACGTTACGAAAGACTATTCCACTCGCGCCGAGCCCCTGCGGGTGTTGCGCGGAGTCTCCTGCGCGCTCAGCGCCGGCGAGAACCTGGCTATCCTCGGTCCCAGCGGTTGCGGCAAGAGCACGCTGCTGCACATCATCGGCACGCTCGACGCGCCCAGCTCGGGCAGCGTAATGCTCGGCGGAAAAAACCCTTTTGCGCTGGACGAGCCGCGGCTGGCCTACTTTCGCAATCACCAGATCGGTTTCGTTTTTCAAGACCATCACTTGCTGCCACAGTGCTCCGCCTTGGAGAACGTGCTGCTGCCGACTTTGGCCGACGGTGCTGCCACGCCGCAAGCAATTGACCGGGCTCGCATGTTGCTCGATCGCGTTGGATTGTCCAATCGGCTCGAACACTTGCCCGCCGAGCTGTCGGGTGGAGAGCGGCAGCGCACGGCGATTGCCCGGGCGCTGGTGAATCGCCCAGTCCTGCTCTTGGCCGATGAACCGACGGGCAATCTCGACCGCCACACCGCCGAGAGCATCGGCCGGCTACTGTTGGAACTTCAAAGCCAAGAGCAGACCATGCTCATCGTGGTCACACACAGCCTGGACCTCGCCGGACTGCTCCAGCGGCGGATGGAGCTCGGCGACGGCAAATTGCAATGAGCTGACGAAGATGTCTCTGACCAAACTAATCTTTGCGAGCCTCCGCTATCACTGGCGAACCAACCTGGCGGTTGGGCTGGCGGTCATGGCCACTTGCGCCGTGCTGACAGGGGCGCTATTGGTCGGCGATTCGATGCGCGGCAGTTTGCGCCATTTGCTGCTCGATCAGTTGGGCCAGATCGACGAAGTGCTGGTGACCGATCGATTTTTCAGCACATCCCTGGCCGAGCAGTTGCAAAGCGAACCAGCTTTCAAAGAGTATTTCAGCCAGGCGGTGCCGGTGGTCCTGGTGCAAGGCACCGTGGAAAATCCGCAATCGACTGGCGCCCTGCGGGCCGGCCGCGTCACCGTCATCGGCAGCGATCGCCGCTTTTGGTCGCTGGGCAGCGGGGGTCCCGAGCAAGCGCCGGATAAGGGCGAGATCGTCCTCAACGCGCCGCTGGCGGCGGAATTCGGCGCGGTGGTGGGCGACGAGGTGTTATTGCGCATCGGCAGCGTCAGCCAGATCCCACCCGACAGCGCGTTGGGGCGAAAGACCGAGACTATCCGCAACCGCCGTCTCAAAGTGACCGCGATCATCGCCGCCGAAGGGCTCGGCCGGTTTGGTTTGCACCCCAATCAGCAACTTCCCAAGGACGCCTTCGTGGCGGCAGAGACTTTGCAAGCAGCGCTCGAACAGCCCGACAAAGTGAACGCGATCTTCGTAGCCGGCCGCCAGGGCACTGCTCCCACCGTGGCCGCGCACGAGGCGCTCGAAGCTGGCTTGCAACCCCCGTTGGCCGACTATGGAGTCCAAGTCGAGCTGCACAGCCTGGGTTACGTGCAATGCACGAGCAATCGCATGCTACTGGAGCCCGCGGCCACGAGCGCCATCGAGAAAGCCTTCGCGGCCGATCATCCACAAGCGTTGCTCACGTATCTGGCCAACACGATCGCCAGCGGCGAACACGAGATCCCTTATTCGACGATCACGGCGATCGATTTCTCGTCGCAACCGCCGCTGGGTCCCTTCTCCACGCCCGACGGTAAAGTGATCGAGCCGCTGGCCGATGATGAGATTGCTTTGAACAGTTGGGCCGCGGAAGATTTGGGCATCGAGCCAGGCGCGGAAGTCGAGATCACCTATTTCGAACCCGAGAGCACGCACGGCCAGGTGCGCGAGTCGAAAGCGAAGTTTCGGCTGAAAGCGATCGTGGCCATGACTGGTGCCGCGGACGATCCCGATTTGACGCCGCAGATGCCCGGCGTGACCGACCGGCTGTCGATCGGCGACTGGGACGCTCCTTTTCCCTTCGAGTCGGGCCGCGTGCGGAAGAAAGACGAGCAGTATTGGGACGACTATCGCACCACGCCGAAGGCGTTCGTCTCGCTGGCCACTGGAAGACGCCTGTGGTCGAGTCGCTTTGGAAATACTACCGCCATCCGTTTCGCTCCGTCGCCGGGCGCGACCGCTGAGTCGTTGGCGGCGCAAATAAAACTCGAACCGAAAACGTTTGGATTTCAATTCATTCCGATCAAACGCCTGGGTCTGATGGCCGCGGCGGGCACGACCGATTTCGACGGACTGTTTGTTGGCTTCAGTCTGTTCATTATGATTTCCGCGCTGATGCTCGTGACCTTGCTGTTTCGTCTGGGCATCGAGCAGCGCGCGCAAGAAATTGGCATCCTCCGCACCGTCGGCATTCGCAATCGCAAAGTCTCTCGCGTACTCGTCGGTGAAGGATTCATTATTTCGGCGCTCGGATCTTTGGCCGGCGTTGCCGCGGGCGTCGGCTATGCCTGGCTGATGCTTGCCGGTCTGAGCACCTGGTGGCTGAGCGCCATCAGCACGCCGTTTCTCTCGCTCTACGTCACGCCAAGAAGTTTGGCGATTGGATTTTCAAGTGGGCTGGCGGTTTCACTATTGACGATCCTCTGGACGCTCCGCCGATTGGGACATATTTCAGTCCGCCAACTGTTGACGGGCCAGACGATTGCCGATCGCTGGTCGGGTCGCAAGCGATCCCGCTTCGGACAACTCGCAGGCTGGAGCATGTTGCTCGTGGCCGTTCTCTTGGGACTGGCCGCGACGAGTTTAAGCGGCGAGGCTCAGGCCGGCGCGTTCGTCGGATCCGGGGCGCTGGTGTTGGCCGGTTGCTTGACGCTGATCTCAATGAAACTTCGCAGTGGATCAACCGCTTCACTCGCAACTGCGAGCAGTCTGCCCATCGCGCGATTGGCCGTCCGCAATGGCGCTCGCAACCCTGGCCGCAGCACGTTGACAGTCGGCCTGATTGCCGCGGCCAGCTTTTTGATCGTCGCGCTCAGTGCGTTTCGACTCGACCCGGCTGCCGAAGGCCAAGGCAAATCCAGCGGCAGTGGCGGTTTCAACCTGGTCGCCGGGACCGATCAACCAATCTATCAAGATTTGAACACGCCCACGGGCCGCTCCGACCTGGGATTCGGAGCCGAGGCCGATGAGGTGTTGCGGAAGTGCACGATGATTCCCTTGCGTGTGCAGGCGGGCGACGATGCTAGTTGCTTGAACCTTTATCAATCCACGCAGCCTCGCGTTCTGGGCGTCACGCCGCCGCTGGTCAAGCGCGGTGGCTTTGCCTGGGCCGCAAGTGCCGCCGACACACCTGAGGAACATGAGAATCCCTGGCTGCTGCTCGATCGAAAGCTGCCCAATGCCGAGGACGGCACGGCGGTGCTGCCGGTCGTGCTCGACTTCAACACCGCCATGTACAGTCTGCACAAAGGGTCGCTCGGCGACACGCTCGACATCGAAGACGGTCGCGGGCGCACCGTGCGATTGCAAATCGTGGGGCTGCTCAAGAACAGTATCTTTCAAGGCGATCTCCTCATCGGCGAACAAGCCTTCCTCGCGCACTTTTCTCAAGTCAGCGGCTACCGATTCTTTCTGATCGACACCGATGGCGAACCGCTTGCCGCCGTGAATCAGGCACTCGAGGGCACGCTGGGCGATTTTGGCTTCGATGCCGAACCCAGCGTCGAGCGATTGGCCGATTTCTTCGCGGTGCAGAACACTTATCTCTCGACCTTCCAAAGCTTAGGCGGTCTGGGGCTGCTGTTGGGAACTTTCGGATTGACCACGGTTCAATTGCGCAGCGTGCTCGAGCGACGCGGCGAATTGGCCCTGATGCGCGCCGCCGGTTTTCGCCGTTCACTTTTGGCCAGACTGGTCATGATCGAGAATGCGCTGCTGTTGTTCGGCGGACTGGGCGCGGGCCTTGTGGCGGCGCTGGTGGCGGTATTGCCCCACTGGCTTAGCGGCGGCGCGAGCGTCCCCTGGCTATCGCTGGCCCTCACGCTGGCCGTCGTGCTCATCGTCGGTCTGCTAGCCGGCCTGGTTGCCGTGCGCTCCGCACTCCGCGCCCAGTTGCTGCCCGCATTGCGTGAAGAGTAGCTTGCGAAACTTGCCAGTCGCCTTTTCTGGGTGGCTCAGACGACGCCCACGCGTCGTCTGAGTTGCGAAGCAACAAGAGGCGAGTTTCTCGTTTGATTCTGAATCCTCTTTAGTGCAATCTCCTCTTGTCCCTCCGGGACTCAGACCACTCGATGCGAGTTGTCTGAGCCACTCAATTGTCCCTGATCCGCCTGGGCAAACGTAGGCAAAATGGCTAAGCTAATTCCTTGGCGAGTCTACCCATCCTTCAACCTTTACTGCCTCTCGCCTGCATTCGAAACTTTCGGAGTATCGCCGCCATGAAAGGCTTGATTGCCCTGCTTCTGTTCATCTTGCTGGCCATGCTTTCGTGGGGCGTTTATGGCCCGGTGTTGTCGATTGGCAAGGAAGACATGCACGGCAGCGCCCTGCGGCCGTTCATTTGCGTGGGCCTGGCGTACTTTTTGATCGCGGTGATGACGCCGGGTATCCTGCTGCGAATGTCTGGCGAAAGTGGCCATTGGTCCAGTTCCGGCATCTTCTGGAGCCTCGCGGCTGGGGCGGCCGGCGCGGTGGGCGCGCTGGGCATCATTCTGGCGTTCGCGTTTCACGGCAGCCCGGTCTATGTGATGCCCCTGGTGTTTGGCCTCGCTCCGGTCGTCAACACGTTTCTGACGATGTACTGGGGCAAGCTCTATAAACAAGTCAGTCCCATCTTTATCGCGGGCCTGATTCTGGTCGTCGTCGGCGCCGTCACCGTGCTGGCGTTTCGGCCCGCACATCACGCTCCGGTTGCCAAAGCCGCGGTAACAGAAAACGCCGCGGCGAGCTCTGACTCCGAAGCAAAAACGGTCGCCAAGCCGGCTCACCCGGAAGTGAACTGGCTCATGGTCATTTTGTTCACCGCCATGACGGCGCTCGCGTGGGGCGTGTATGGTCCGGTCTTGCACCGCGGACAAATGGCGATGGGCGGCAGCCGTTTGCGGCCGTTGATCTGCGTGGGGCTGGCCTACTTCCTGATTGCAGTGATCGTGCCGAGCCTGCTGCTCACGCAATGGAACGAGCCGGGCGAGTTTACTTTTTCCGGCACGCTCTGGAGCCTCGCCGGCGGCGCGGCCGGCGCCTTGGGAGCGCTGGGCATCATCATGGCCTTCAACTTCGGCGGCAAGCCGATTTTCGTCATGCCGCTGGTGTTTGGCGGCGCTCCAGTCATCAATACCTTTGTCAGCCTAATCCAAACCGGCAATTTTGAGCTGCACCCGTTTTTCTACGCGGGCCTGATCGTGGTCGCCGCCGGCGCTGTGACAGTGCTGATCTTCGCACCCAAATCGGCCCCACACGCTGCGCCCCCCGCCGATGCCAAGCCGGCCCACGAGCCAGCGCCTGCCTGAGAATTCTCACACGGCTGGTGGACTATCGAGGGCCGGGCGCTCGGGGGTGACTGTCCACTTTCAAAAATACGCACATGGGAGGTGCCACTGGCGTGTCGCCAGTGCTCCGACCATTGGGTTGACTTGTGCCTGAGAGACACTGCACTGGCGACACGCCAGTGGCACCAAAAAGTAGTACGAGAAAATATGGCACACGCAATACGGTACACGAAAAGCGGAACTCGAATTGATTCCGCTACGAACCGCGTACAAAGCCAAACCACTCGATGTGCCGGCGCGGGCAGAAGTGCAAGCCGTGCTCGTGACAAAAGGGCTCGAGCCACTCGGACTGTCGGGCCAGAGCTTTTGCATCGATGCCCTGCGGCATCAGCATGACTCGCGAGCGATCGATTTCAGGAAAATCCCGCAAGTACGTTTCGACGTCGTCGCAGTCGCTCACCCGATCGACTACAAACTTGACTTGATATTCATATTCGCAAACCAATCGTCGCACTACGGCTGGCGCATGCCGCGTGCGTTCGTGGCGATCTGTCCAACCTGGCGCCTGCTGTGGACTGGGATTGGAATTGGCCAATTTGGGGCTAAGCGACATCAAATCGCAATCGACCGGCAGGTAGAGCGTGCCGGCCGTCTCGATTGTGATGTGCCGGCCTTGCTCGCGCAGCCCTGCGGTCAATGGAATCAATTCGGCAAACAACATCGGCTCGCCGCCCGTGAGCACCACGTGGGTCGAACCCAAAGCGTCGACGCGAGCCAGGATCTCCTCGACCGAAAGATCCTCCCCCTCGGGCGTCCACGAAGCATACGGCGTGTCGCAATACCAGCAGCGCAAATTGCAGCCACTGGCGCGCACGAAAACACTTTCCTGGCCCGACAGAAAGCCTTCACCTTGCACGCTGCGATAGATTTCGGCGACTTTCATGGTCGATACGGCGCCGGATCGACCAGGCCCGCCTCGGCAAAACCTTTGAGCCGCAGCGAGCACGAATCGCACCCGCCACAGGCCGCGCCCGATGCGTCGGGATCGTAACAACTGCGCGTCAGCCCATAGTCGACACCCAGCCGCGTCCCTTCGCGAATGATCTCGGCCTTCGACCAGGTCACAAGCGGCGTGTGGATTTTGAACGCGAGCGTCCCCTCGACGCCGGCCTTCGTGGCCAGGTTGGCCATCCGCTCGAAAGCTTCAATGTATTCGGGACGACAATCGGGATAGCCGCTGTAGTCGACCGCATTGACGCCAATGAACAGATCGGCCGCCGCCAACGTCTCGGCATAAGCAAGGGCGAGCGAAAGAAACACGGTATTGCGGGCCGGGACATAGGTAATCGGAATCCCGGAGCCCATTTGCTCGTCGCTCCGCCCCTTGGGCACGTCGATCGCCGCGGTCAGGGCGCTCGTGCCAAATTTTCGCAAATCGATGTCGAGCATGACGTGCCGCCGGACGCCCAAACTCTCGCCCACGCGACGAGCCGCGTCGAGCTCGCAGCGATGCCGCTGGCCATAGTCAAACGATAGCGCATACAAATCGAAACCCGCGGCGCGAGCGATCGCCCCGGTGGTCGCCGAATCCAACCCTCCAGAAAGCAAAATGACAGCCGGTTTCGACATGGAAAAAAACAGAGAGGCGAAGCCACGCGCGCCTTAGAGCGGAAGGAGGCAGCGCAAGGAAAGTAAGCGACCAGATTCGGGCATCTGCTCGATTCTAACTGAATACGTTGCCGTGACAAGATTTAGAGAGGTGCCCTTCACAATGGAAGCCGTCCAGTATTGCTCGACGACGACGAGGTGGGTAGGGTGAAGGGCTATGGGAACTCGCGGACCATCTTTGGGGCTAATTGTTGCTTTGGCGTTGTTCGCCGGGCATTCTCTTGCTGCCGAAATGACGATTGAGCAGGCCCGTAAATTCGTCCGGAATTGTAAGGTCGAAACCTTAGAGGGAACGCTAAAAGAGGTCGAGCGAAATAAGGATGCGCTGCGCAAGTTGCCGTCTCGTCGCATGGCCCTGCCGAATCGGGTTGCCGAAGGAAAAAGACTCTCTAGGGTAATCGAGGCTGGAAAAAAGAGAGCTAAGGAACTTGAGGAAGGAAAGGCGAAGCCATGGAGGGAGCCGCCGCAACTTTCGCTTCCGCCGAGTGCTGGCGATATCGGACAGCTCGGACTCTGGTGGAAGTCCTACGTCGTCCAAGTGCTCGGGGCGACCGAGATGATTGTCAAGCTCGGACCCGCGGGCTCCGATCATCCGCCGGTGCTAATTCGCGGAAAGCCATCTGCCGGAATTGCAGATGGCACAAACGCCAATCTATATGGCACCTACGAAGTTCTCGGCACTGAAATGTATCCGACTGCTTCGGGCGCTACTAATACGATCATGGTGCTAGAGCCATTCAGCGTCGAGGAAGCTTTCGCGTTAGTCGAGCGCGAAGGCTTAGGAGAGAAATGAGCTACCGCCTCGAAATGTGGCTCGCGTCGGCGTTGCCCTAGATATTGATTCGCTATTGGTTAGCCGCAAGTCTGGCCTAACACTCGCCACCATGCGAGAATCGATGGTTTGACGAAAGGGACCGCGCCGATGGCCGATGATCTCCACAAGATGCTCGAGACGTTTCCCAACCAGTTCCCCGAGCGGGACTATACGATCGAGATCCGTTGCCCCGAGTTCACTAGCGTATGCCCCAAGACCGGGCAGCCGGACTTTGGGGTGCTCACGTTCACGTACACGCCCGAGGCCCGGTGCGTGGAGCTGAAAAGCCTCAAACTGTATCTGCAACAGTTTCGCAACGAAGGCATTTTCTACGAGAACGTCACGAATCGCATTCTCAACGACCTGGTGGCGGCGCTCGAGCCGCGGCGAATGACGCTGGTAGCGGAGTTTACGGCGCGCGGCGGAATTACGACCCACGTGACAGTAACGCACGAGGCCGCGACGCGCGAGGCGCCGAAAAGCGCGGCGAAGCGATAGCTCGTGGTTTGTCCCGCGTTAAGGAACGGCCGAAAAATAACTTCGGCAATTTGTTTGCCCTCACCCTGCCCTCTCCCCGAAGGAGAGGGTTTTAATGTCCTTGCGATGGGTCTAAATCCCTCGCCTTCAGGCGAAACCTTTAGGTTCTTCGTTTTGCTAGAATTTTGGGATGGAGAAGTATCGAACGA
>JAYVCO010000408.1:0-3572 GCA_043749935.1 Planctomycetia bacterium | reverse complement strand
CCCACGGGGAGAGGGGATGAAAAAAGTTGCCGCCAACGGCGGCTGGTGATCTACGCAATGGATCACGTATTGGTATTCTCTAACCCCCAGCCCCTAGTCCCCAATCCCTACTTCAACACTGGGCAGGTGTCAAACCACTGGCGGCCTTGCCTGGCAATCCATTCCGTGGAATTTGTCGGTCCCCACAGGCCGGGTTCGTAGATTTCCAGCGGCGGCTGGGCGGTTTGCTGCCAGGCGGCGGCGATCGGGTCGATGATGCCCCAGGCCAATTCGACCTCATCGGCCCGGGCAAACAGGCTGGCGTCGCCTTGGAAGACGTCGAGCAAAAGCCGTTCGTACGCTTCGGGCATCACGCCGGAAAACTCGCGGTTGAAGCTGAACTCCAAATCGGTACCGCGCAGTCGCATGCCGGCATCGGGCACCTTGCTTTGAAACAACAGTTGAATGCCCTCGGCCGGTTGAATTTGGATGATCAGCCGGTTGGCGTCGCAGACTTTGGCCGAGCCGGAATTGAAGACCATCGTCGGCGGGTTGCGGAATTGAATCACGATTTGCGTCGTGCGGCAGGACATTGCCTTGCCACTGCGCAAGTAAAACGGCACGCCCTGCCATCGCCAGTTGTCGACCGCCAACTTCGCCACGGCAAAGGTGGCGGTCTGGCTGTCGGGCGTCACGCCTGGCTCTTCGCGATAGCCTCGATATTGCCCGCGCAGGGTGTCGGTCGCTACCGCGTCGGGCGGCAGCGGCGTGATCGCGCGCAGGACTTTCACTTTTTCGTCGCGCACGGCCTCGGCCTCGAACCGCACCGGCGCTTCCATGGCCGTGGTCATCAAGAGTTGGAGCAGATGGTTTTGAAACATGTCGCGCAAGATACCGGTTTCGTCGTAAAAAGCGCCTCGACGTCCGACAGTGACCTCTTCGGCCACCGTGATCTGCACGTGATCGACGTAGTTGCGATTCCAAACCGGCTCGAAAATCGTGTTGGCGAATCGCAATACCAGGATGTTCTGAACCGTTTCCTTCCCCAGGTAATGATCGATGCGATAGACCTGCTTCTCCTTGAATACCTGGTGTACTGCGTCGTTCAAGTGGCGAGCGGTTTGAGCATCGCGGCCGAAAGGCTTTTCGATGACGATGCGCCGCGGGCCGTTGACTTCGTCGGCCAGTCCGCTGTCGCCCAATTGGGCCACGGCCTCTTCGTAAAACTGCGGGGCGGTGGCCAGGTAATAGACCCGAGTGACCTTTGGCGAGCCTTCCAGCTCGTGAAGACGATTGTGCAGCGCCTCGAAATCGGCGGCCTGGCCGATGTCGCCGGCCTGGTAATGGATCGTGGGCGCGAAGCGTTCCCAGGCGGCGCGGTCGAATTGTCCGTTGCTGAATTGTTCAGTCGATTCGGCCAGGGCGCGGCGCCACGCATCGTCGCTAAAAGAAGTGCGCGAGAAACCGACGATTTGGGTGTCTGCGGGCAGACGTTGTTTGCGAAAAAGCTGAAACAGCGCCGGAATCAGCTTGCGGCTGGTCAGATCGCCGGAAGCACCAAAAATAACAAGCGTGAGAGGCATGAGACAAGGCACTTATTGCGGTGGATACGTGACGAATGCGGTCATTGTACGGGAAGTATTGAACCTTGCCAGCGCCCGGCATGAGAGCTCCCGTAACCACAGTGCGGCGGCGCTTTTTCAATTGACGTCCAGTTGCACAACTCGCTACAGTTTTCTGGACGATCAACAGCGCGCACGCTCGTCCGATCGCCACATCGATTCATCGCGGCGGAATGGGATGGCATGGCTCAAGAGAATGCAGGAACCTCACATGAGTCACTCGACGTGGTCATCGTCGGCGCCGGGCTGGCGGGCTTGACTGCGGCTCGAGAATTCACCAGCCGAGGCAAGACCTGCGTGGTGGTCGAAGCCCGTGATCGCGTTGGCGGCCGCACGCTGAGTCAGACGTTGGCTGGCGACACCATCGACTTAGGAGGCCAGTGGATAGGGCCCACGCAAAACCGGCTGGCCGCCTTGGCCAAGGAATTGGGCATTGCCACGTTCCCGCAATATCACACCGGCCGAAAGCTGCTGTCGTGGGGCGGGAAGCTCAGCAGCTATCAGGGCGATCTGCCGCGGCTGTCGATTCTGGCCCAGCTCGAGCTGCTTTTGACCGACCGGCGTTGGAAATCGTTCGTTCGCGAGATTCCACCCGAGGCTCCGTGGCATGCTCCGAGAGCCTTGGAATGGGATAGCATGACTCTTGAAACCTGGAAGCTGCGCCATCTGCGGTCCGCCGGCGCGCGGCTGTTTGTCGATGCCGTGACTCGCGCGGTGCTCACTTCGGAGCCGCGCGATGTTTCGTTCTTGTTTTTCTTGAGCTATCTACGCTGGGGGCATGGGCTAGAGAGTTTGATCTCGATCAAGGGTGGAGCGCAGCAAGAGCGATTTGTGGGTGGAGCACAACAAATCTCACAGCGCGTGGCCGACCAACTGGCCCCGCGCGTCGTTCTTGGTGTGCCGGTGCGCGAAATCGAGCAGACCAGCGAAGGTGTCATCGTGCGCACTGACGCCGGAACGTATCGGGCGCGCTACGTGGTGGTTGCCGTACCGCCGCTGTTGGCCGGCCGAATTCACTACACCGCGGCCTTGCCGGCAAAACGTGATCAGTTGACCGCCCGCATGCCGCTCGGGTCGGTGATCAAATACGTGGCCGCGTACGAGCGGCCATTTTGGCGCGACGCGGGTTTTTCTGGCGAGGCGGTAAGCGACACGGGGATCACGGTCACCACGTTTGACGACAGCTCGCACGATGCAATGCATCCGGCGCTGGTCACGTTTAGTGACGGGGCGGCGGCCCGCGATTGGTCCGAGCGATCGGTCGAGGAGCGAAAAAAAGCGGTGTTGGATGAGTTCGTGCGATTCTTTGGCCCCGAAGCTGGCCGGCCGGTGGGTTTCGCGGAAAAGAACTGGAATGACGACCCTTGGAGTCGGGGCTGCTACGTGGGAGTGGCTGGACCTGGCACGCTGACCGCGTTTGGCGAAGCTCTGCGCGAGCCGTGCGGCCGCATTCATTGGGCCGGCACCGAGACCGCCACCGAGTGGATGGGCTACCTCGACGGGGCTATTCAATCGGGCCAGCGCGTGGCGGCGGAAGTCTGCGCCCGGCTACAGGCGACTTGAGGTCGAAGAAACTCGCGGGCGCGGGCAACTTCTCGGCGATTATTCGGGATTTCGTTGACCGCGACTTTGCGAGCGGAGATAATTTCTCGCCGTAGCGTTTCTTTGTTGCTCGGCCACTTCGCGTCGATGAAGGAGCAGGAGTTATTTCTTTGAAACCGTCTTTTTGCAGCGAGGCGTTGGAAAATGAATGCCAAACATTCGAAGCCAAGGTTGGTTGTGCATCTGTTGTGCACGCTGTGGTTGGTGTCGTGCTTCTACTCGACCGCGCTGGCTGAGTTCAAGGAAATCATGGTGCCGATGCGCGATGGCGTTAAATTGGCCACGAACGTTTTCTTGCCCGCGGGCGAGGGGCCCTGGCCGGTCGTGCTGTCGCGCACGCCTTATGGCAAAGGACGCGCGAAGGATCGT